>NZ_JAUSUX010000011.1 GCF_030813795.1 Desulfofundulus luciae
CAAGGCCGCTGCCTTGAAGCTAATGTTTTTGAGCGGTGAGGTCTCATAACGGGAAAAAATTTTTGTGGAGATACCTACTGGATCTTGACACGGACTCCTCCCAGCCGGTGGGTTTTGGCGTGGTGGACCCTGATTATATCAACATCATGGTCACTGGTCACCAGCATGCCCTGATCGGCCCGGTCCAGGAAGGCCTGGGAGAGCCCTGGGCCGTGGAACTGGCCCGGGATGCCGGGGCGAAGGGCTTTAGAATTGTGGGCTGCACCTGTGTGGGCCAGGACATCCAGTCCCGGGGCGGTGAGGTGTTCGCCGGCCATGCGGGCAACAACTTCACCAGTGAGGCGCTACTGGCCACCGGCGGCATAGACCTGGTGATCAGCGAATTCAACTGCACCCTGCCGGGTATTGAAGATGTCTGCCGCCAGTATATGGTGGCCCAGATCTGCCTGGACGATGTGGCCAAAAAGCAAAATGCCGGCTACCTGCCCTTTGACCCGGCAGGTGGGGAATCCATTGCCCGCCAGGTTGCTGGAGCAGCGGCAGAGAGCTACCGCCGGCGCCGGGATAAAGTAACTGTTAACGTACCCCGGCACGGTTACCCGAATTCGCTGGCAGGTTTTGGCGAAAGGAATTTACGGGCCTTTTTAGGCGGGCACTACAGGCCATTAATTGACCTCATCGCTACCGGACAGATCAAGGGACTGGCGGCCATAGTCGGCTGCTCCAACCTGACTGCCGGCGGTCACGATGTGTTTACCGCCGGGCTGACCGGGGAACTGATCCGGCGGGACATCCTGGTCCTTTCTGCCGGCTGCACCAGCGGCGGGCTGGAGAACCTGGGCTTTATGTCCTCCACGGCACTGGAGTGGGCCGGGGAGAAGCTGCAGAAAGTTTGCCGGGAATTGAACATACCGCCGGTGCTGAACTTCGGCCCCTGCCTGGGTATCGGCAGGCTGGAAGTGGTGGCTGCCGGGATAGCAGCGGAACTGCAGGTGGACCTGCCGCAGCTGCCCCTGGTCCTCTCGGCACCCCAGTGGCTGGAAGAGCAGGCCCTGGCCGACGGCGCCTTCGGCCTGGCCCTGGGACTGCCCCTGCACCTGGCCCAGCCGCCCTTCATTACCGGCAGCAAGCTGGTCACCCGGGTGCTTACGGAAGAGATGGAAAAGCTCACCGGCGGCAGGGTGATTGTGGAAGGGGAAATCGGGAAAGCGGCGGAGCAACTGGAACAGATTATCCACCAAAGAAGGGCGGCCCTGGGGATCTAGGCGCCGGGTCCGTAATTTTTGATGAATGGAGGCTTCTGATACCCCTCCCCCCTCTTTCTTATACACCCGCTCTGAAACTGGAGCGGGCTTTTTTGTCTGAGCCGGAAGGAACGGGTCAATATTATTCTGTTACCTCCCAGCCGCGAAAAATGACACTGGAGACTGGCTCGATTTTTTCGCGGTGCTTGATGAGGAAAAACCTTATCGATCCGACACCGTTCGACAGTGTTTCCCTTGACGCTCTTTCCAGGAAGTGGTTCAATTGAACCTGCCCGGCGACAAAGAAAAGCTCCTGGCGGCCAGCCGGAAGGTGGACAGGTTGATCGTGGAGTATTACCGGGTGAAGTACAGCACCGATTCGACGAGTGGTGTAACTGGAAAACAGTAGTTTCTTCTTTTCTCCTTTGGAGCAGGATTTTTACTACCAGGGAAAGAAAAAGCAACAAAAAATGTACAGAAGGGGGGGTGGAGTTGTGAATTCAGGCGAACAAAAAGAAGAACTTTACCGGCTGGTTGATGCTCTTCCGGAGGAAAAAACCGGTGCGGCTAAACGGTTTTTAGAACTATTGCTCGATGCCGGCAAGGAGTTACAACCGGAAAAGTTAGTGGGAAAACTGAATCTTCTGGAAAGGATCGTTGACTCCCTCCCGGATGCCACCCTTGTCGTTGACCGCAAAGGAAAGGTGCTCGTGTGGAACCGGGCCATGGAAGAAATGACGGGGGTTAAGAGAGAAGAAATACTGGGCAGGGGCGAATACGCTTACGCAGTTCCGTTTTACGGGGAGAAAAGACCCATCCTCGCCAACATCCTGCTCGGCAATGGTACACAGTGGGGACAGCAGTACGATAAAATCGAATTGAAGGGCCATATTCTTGTCGGCGAAGGTTTCGCTCCTTTCGCCCGCGGCGGCAGGGGGCTTTACTTCTGGACGCTCGTGGCCCCAATTTACGACGACAAGGGGAACCTCTTAGGGGCAGTCCAGTGTATCCGCGATATCGGTGAGCGCAAAAAGATGGAGGATGAACTTAGGCGTTGCAGCACCCGCGATGCCCTCACCGGGCTGTACAACCGTGCTTTCTTCGAGGAAGAGCTGCGTCGTCTGGACAGGGGACGCTCTTTTCCTGTCAGCCTCATTTTATGTGATCTGGACGGCTTGAAAGTGGTCAACGACATGCTGGGGCACGAGCAGGGTGACGAGTTATTGCGCCGTGCGGCCAGAGTAATTGCGAGCTGCGTACGGGATTCCGATGTGGTGGCCCGGGTCGGTGGGGACGAGTTTGCTGTAATCCTGCCCCAAACAGACCGGAAGACGGCGGAAGAAGTGGCAAAGCGCATAAATGAGGCCGTTGAAAAGGATAACGTGCAGCATCCGGATCTCCCTTTGAGCATCTCCGTAGGTGTGGCGACGGCAAAAGATGCTTCGCGTCGGCTGTGGGAAGTCTACAAGGAAGCAGACGACGCGATGTACGTGAACAAGCTTGCCAGCGGGAAGGACCCGCGGGCGGCGGTGATCCGCGCCCTCAAGGCAGCCCTGGCGGAGAAGGATTTCCACAACACGGAGCGCATGAAAGAGATCGCCTGCATGCTGGGGGAAGCGGTGGGGCTCTCGCGCGAAGAAATGGACGGCCTGCGACTCCTGGTGGGGATGCACGACATCGGCAAGCTGGGAGTGCCGGACCACATCCTCTTCAAGCCCGGTCCTCTGACTGAAGAGGAAAGGAAAGAAATCCAGCGCCATCCCGAGGTGGGGTACCGCATTGCCCTTTCTTCCGGCGAGCTGGCCCCGGTGGCCCCTTACATTCTCCAGCATCACGAGCGGTGGGACGGGCGGGGCTATCCCCTAGGACTGAAGGGAGAGCAGATCCACCTCTTGAGCCGCATTCTGGCCATAGTCGACGCCTACGACGCGATGACATCGGATCGCCCCTATCGCGGCGCAATGTCGCACCAGGAAGCCCTAGAGGAGTTGAAGAAATGTGCGGGGACACAGTTCGACCCGCAACTTGTGGATATTTTTGTGAGATTGCTGGCGGGAGAAAGGGAGAGTTGCACGGAAAAGAATGTGTAGGATAAAAGAGAGATGCTTGCGACCACAGCTTACATCCTGGACGCGCAGGGGGTGCTGGCCCGGTGGAAACTTCTTTATCCATTGAGGATTTCATTTTCTATGCATCGAGCGGCATAGGTGGTCAGGCAGGTTCCTTTCTTGGGGTCAAAGGAGTTGATGGCTTTAATAAGTCCGATAGTTCCTGTAGAAATCAAATCATCTGTGTCCTCACCCGTGCCCTCATACTTTTTCACTATATGCGCAACCAGGCGCAGGTTGTGTTTTACCAGAACAGCCCGGGCCTTTTCGTCTCCTCGGGCAGCCAGGTTTAAGTAGTGCGCTTCTTCTTCCTCAGATAATGGCTGTGGGAAAATGTTACTGGCCATGTAGGAAACCAGGAGCAGTAAACCGTTGACCAGGGACAAGCAGAGCAAGGCCCAGAGGCCGGAAAACACGCACCATCCCCCCAGAACCGGCTGCACCGGGTAATCAGTAGGTGAATGTTCAGCAAAACCGTACTGACTAGGGTGCGGCGCTGTCGGCGCGGAGCACTGGAGTGAGCGAGGACCCAGCACTCACTGGGATATAAACTCTTCCCAGCACCTGATTTGTCAATTAAACCTGAAACATCGGAAGCAGAGTCATATTTGGGTAAGTGCTGGGCCGCATCCAACCGGGTTCGCTGGATATTTACATTCAGTAGATAATATGGAACGGTTGAATTTACTGTGCCTGTCCGGCAAATTGCGTGTCGGCTGTAGCAGGACTTGGTGAACCACAGGTCGAAGTATACTTCCAGGTGAGTACAATGATTTTAGTTCTTTACGGAACTACGGAAGCCCGGGAACTAATATCTTTGCTTGGTGCCGGTGGTTATCCAGTACTGGCTACCGCCCTGACGGCCTATGGGGGTACCATGGCCGGCATGGGTGGGGCGGTGGAGGTGCTGCCGGCCCCGGAAAGTGTGGCTGATCTGGCCGGGCAGATAAAGCAGCGCGGTATTGCCCTGGTGGTGGACGCCACCCACCCCTTCCCGGGTCCTTTGTCCGAAATGGCACGTGAGGCCTGCTATAATTTGCAGGTGCCATATGTCCGGTATCAGCGTGAGGAAACCATCCTGCCGGATGATCCGCTTATTCACCCCGTGGATTCCTGGAATGAAGCGGTACATACAGCCGCCCGGCTTGGGGATACTATTTTTCTCACCACGGGCAGCAATAATTTGGAACTTTTTGTGCGTTCTCCGGTCATGAAGGGAAAACGGCTGGTGGTCAGGGTACTGCCGGACCATCGCATAATTAAAAAATGCCAGGATTTAGGCTTTCTGCCCCGGGATATCGTGGCCCTGCAGGGACCTTTTTCCACCCGTTTTAACCGGGCCATTTTCCAGGCCTATAAAGCGGATGTCATTGTAACCAGGGATAGTGGCCGCACCACCGATACCAAGATCAAAGCCGCCCTGGCCTTAAAGCTGCCGGTGGTAATCATCAAGCGCACGCCACCGGCGGAAAATAATATGGTTTATACATACGACCAGGTACTCCGTCTGGTACAACGGTATCTGGGATAGCCTGACCGGGAAATGGGGATGAGAATGAAGCACGGGGAAGGGGTTGGACCAGCCGGTCCCCAGTCTGAATGCAACATACCGGCCGCGGGCGGTGATCGCCGGTTTGCCGGAACGGTTACGGGGGTTGTCCTGGTGGGTGGGTGCAGCAGCCGCATGGGTGCCAACAAGGCGCTGCTTTCCTTCGGCGGGGAAAGGTTATTGGACCGGGTCGTGGCCCGGGTGCGGGAAGCCTTTCCCCGGGTGATCCTGGTCAGTAATGACCCCGCCAGCTATAATTACCTCGGCCTGCCGGTTATCAGGGACATTTACCCCGGGCGGGGGCCGCTGTCCGGCATTCATGCCGCCCTGTCAGCCGTCGCCACCCCTTACATATTTGTGGTGGCCTGTGACATGCCCTTTGTCGATCCCAGGCTGGCCCTTTACCTGGCCCGCCAGGCACCGGGGTATGATGTGGTGGTGGTGCGGGACGGCCCTTACCTGGAGCCCCTTTTTGCCGTTTACGGCAGGGGTTGCCTTGAGCCTGTCGAGTCGCTTTTACGCAAGGGTTTGCGGTCGAGGGTGGTGGACTTTTTCCCCGCCGTGCGGGTAAAATATATTGAACGCTGGGACTTGTCGGGTTTTGCCGGCGTTGATAAAGTGTTTATGAATATAAATACCCCGCGGGATTTGGAGCGGGCGTTGCAGTTCCTGGAGTAGCCTGATCTATAGAGGAGAACGGGATGTTCAAGCTGCTTTACCCCAAACTGTATGTGGCTAAACTTTTCGATATCGACCCGGCTGAACTACAAAAAAAGGGTATTCGCGCCATTCTTCTGGATCTGGACAACACCATTGTTCCCAGGGATCAGGATTGTTGTCCCGATGAGATAATGCAGTGGATAAAGAAGGCAAAAAAACACGGGTTCAAGCTTTGTATTGTATCAAATAATTCCCCTGCGCGGGTTCAAGCGCTGGCATCAAGCCTGGCCATACCGGCGGTTTACCGGGCGGTTAAGCCTGCCAGGCGCCCTTTCATTCAAGCCATGAAACTGCTCGGGGTGACCCCCGGCCAGACTGCCGTCATTGGTGACCAGATTTTTACCGATGTGCTGGGCGGCAACCGTTTGGGCCTCTATACCATCCTGGTGGTTCCCCTTCCCGGTCGTGAATTCTGGGCCACACGGCTCTTCAGCCGCCGTCTGGAAAAAGTGGTTCTCCGGCGTTTGGCCAGGAAAATGCCGGGTGGTTCGGTTGCCCGCTAACTATCCTGTAAATGGGGGATTCTATGGGCGAACTGATTAGCGGTCGCACCAGGGTTTGCGGTCTTTTCGGCTTTCCAGTGGAACATTCCTTTTCGCCGGCCATGCACAATGCGGCCTTCAGGCATCTGGGCCTGGATTTTGTCTACGTGGCCTTTGCCGTGCACCCCCGGGAGGTGGAAAGGGCAGTAGCCGGGATCCGGGCGCTGAACCTGGCCGGGGTCAATGTGACCGTGCCCCATAAAGAGAAGGTTATACCTTATCTTGATGAGTTGACCGCCGGGGCCCGGCTGGCCGGGGCGGTGAACACCATCGTTCACCGGGACGGGCGCCTGGTGGGACACAATACCGACGGGGCCGGTTTTGTGCGCTTTCTGACTGATGATGCCGGGTTTAATCCTGCCGGCAAGCGGGTACTGATCCTGGGAGCCGGGGGCGCGGCCAGGGCGGTGGCCGTCCACCTGGCCCTGTCCGGAGCTGCGCAACTGCTGGTGGCCAACCGCACCCTTTCCCGGGCGGCAGAACTGGTTGCTCTGATCAACGAAGGGACACCCGCCCGGGCGTGGGCCGTACCCTGGCCGGCACAGGGCAACCTGGTTTTACCTGAACGACCCGAGAGGAAGCCGCCGGGCGGTCATGACCCTGAAGAGGGAAAGGGTACTTTCGTTCTGGATACAAATGGCGGCAAGATCAAGGAACTGGTTGCTCTGGTGGATCTGGTCGTTCAAACCACGCCGCTGGGCATGCACCCCCGGGAAGACACCTGCCCGGATTTCCCTTTTGACTGCCTGCACACCGGCCAGGTGGTGGTGGATCTGGTTTACAACCCGCCGCGCACCCTCTTTATGGAACGGGCCGCCCGTTCCGGCGCCCGGGTATATAGCGGCCTGGGCATGCTGCTGTACCAGGGGGTGCTGGCCTTTGAGCTATGGACCGGGGAAGAGGCCCCGGTGGAAGTAATGCGCCGGGCGTTGCCTTTTTAATACTTTTTGTAGTGCAAACGGCAGGCAGGTACTATTTTCAGGGCAGGTTGCTACCGCCCGCTGCACGGGAAGACCATCTTGGAAGAGCTGATCATTAAGGGGGAACCATCCGCATGTTGCGTTATTTAACTGCCGGAGAATCTCATGGTCCCGCTTTGACGGCCATCATTGAAGGGTTACCCGCCGGGCTGGCCCTGCCGGAAGATTATGTAAACCGGCAACTGGCCCGCCGGCAGGGCGGCTACGGCCGGGGTGGCCGCATGCGGATCGAGCAGGACCGGGTGCGTTTTCTGGCCGGGGTCAGGGGTGGTTTCACCCTGGGCAGCCCCGTAGCCCTGTATATCGAAAACCGGGACTGGGCCAACTGGCAGGAGATTATGGATCCCGGCGCTGCTGCCCGGCTCGACCAACGGGTGGTCACCAGACCCAGGCCGGGCCACGCCGACCTGGCCGGGGCTTTAAAATACGGTCACCGGGATATCCGCAACGTACTGGAACGGGCCAGCGCCCGGGAGACGGCCGCCCGGGTGGCCGCCGGCAGTGTGGCCCGCCGTCTTCTGGAGGAACTGGGCATAGAGATCATCGGTCATGTGGTGCGCATCGGGCCGGCGGCGGCACCGGAACTGGACTTAACCCGGGAAATGCCGTCCACCCCTCCGGGTGGGGCCGGTAAAGGGCCGGATGAAGCGGAGGAAGAGGGTGGATGCGGGCCCGGCCGGCCGGGCGGGTCCCCGGGCGTGGACCTGCGCCGGCTGCAGGAGATTCTGGATGCTTCCCCCGTTTACTGCCTCCACCGGGAGACGGCAGAGGCGATGATGCGTGAAATCGACCGGGCCCGGGAAGCCGGGGACTCCCTGGGGGGTGTCTTTGAGATCCGGGTTTACGGCCTGCCTCCCGGTTTGGGCAGCTATGTCCACTGGGACCGCCGCCTGGACGGGCGCCTGGCCGGCGCGCTGATGAGCATTCAGGCCATCAAAGGGGTCGAGATCGGGCTGGGCTTTGCCGGTGCCGCCCTGCCCGGTTCGCAGGTGCACGATGAGATATTTTATAGCCGGGAGAAGGGTTTTTACCGCCGCACCAACCGGGCCGGCGGCCTGGAGGGGGGCGTGACCAACGGTGAGCCCCTGATCGTGCGGGCGGCCATGAAACCCATCCCTACCCTGTATAAACCTTTACGCAGCGTGGATCTGATTTCAAAAGAACCTTTCACTGCCTCGGTGGAGCGTTCCGATGTTTGTGCCGTACCGGCCGCCTGTGTGGTGGGCGAGGCGGTGGTGGCCTGGGAACTGGCGGCGGCCTGCGTGGAGAAATTTGGCGGCGACACCCTGCAGGAAATGAAAGCAAATTATCAGCAATACCTTGATTATCTCAAGGCCAGGATATGGTGATTTCCCCGGCAGGACGGGAGTGTGGCGGAGGAGAGGAAATGAGAAATATTGTCCTGATCGGTTTTATGGGTACGGGGAAAAGTGCCGTCGGCCGGCGCCTGGCCGCCCGCCTGGGGCGGGAATTTGTGGATACCGACGAGGAGATAGAGCGGATTACCGGCAAAACCATTCCCCAGATTTTTGCCCGGGACGGGGAGATCCGCTTCCGTTCAGAGGAGGCCCTGGTGGTGAAGAAGGTAGCCGCCAGGGAAAACCTGGTGGTAGCCACCGGGGGCGGGGTGGTGCTGAACCCCGAAAATGTGCGGGCACTGCAGCAAAATGGCGTGCTCATCGGGCTGGTGGCCGACCCCGGGGTAATTTACCGGCGGGTGAAGCGCAAGCGTAACCGGCCCCTGTTAAACGGCCCGGGAGACATCCTGGCCCGGATCAAAGAACTGCTGGCCGCCCGGGCAGGCGCCTACGCGGTGGCGGAATTCACCGTGGATACCGGCCGGCACACCATCGACGAGGTGGTGGAGATGATTGTTGCTTATCTGAAGGAACGCGGAATTATTTGAAACCGGGTAAAACCCCGAAGAACATAGATAAAAAGAAAGGACATCATCAATGCAGGAAGTGTACATAGATCTTGGCGCCCGCAGTTACTCCATTTATATTGGCACCGGCCTGCTGCCCCGGCTGGGGGAGTACCTGAAAGTTCTCAAATTAACTCCCCGGGTGCTCCTCGTTACCAACCCCGTGGTGGGCTCCCTTTACGGCGCGGCGGCCGAAACCGCCCTCGGGGATGCCGGTTTTGAAGTGATCCGGGCGGAGATACCCGACGGGGAGGAATACAAGAGCCTGGCCACGGCCGAAAAGCTCTACGACCTGGCCTACACCCGCGAACTGGATCGGCGGAGCCCCGTGGTGGCCCTGGGGGGCGGGGTGGTGGGGGACCTGGCCGGTTTTGTGGCCGCAACCTACCTAAGAGGCGTGCCCTTCATTCAGGTGCCCACCACGCTGCTTGCCCAGGTGGACTCCAGCGTGGGGGGCAAGGTGGCCGTCAACCACCCCCGGGGCAAGAACATCATCGGCGCCTTCTACCAGCCCCGGCTGGTCCTGGCCGACCTGGATGTGCTGAAAACCCTGGACCCGCGGGAGGTACGGGCCGGCCTGGCCGAGGTGATCAAGTACGGCGTCATAGCCGATCAGGCCTTCTTTACCTGGCTGGAGGAGAACCTGGAGCGCCTGCTGGCTCTGGAAGCCCGGGCCCTGGCCCATGCCGTGGCTGCCTCCTGCCGCATTAAAGCGCGGGTGGTGCAGGAGGACGAAACCGAACAGGGTCGCCGGGCCATCCTCAACTTCGGCCACACCCTGGGCCACGCCCTGGAGGCCCTCACCGGCTACACCGCATACCGCCACGGGGAGGCGGTGGCTACCGGGATGGCGGCGGCGGCCCGGCTGGCGGTGGCCCTGGGGATGTTTCCGGAAGGAGACGCCGCGCGGGTAATCAACCTTATCCGCCGGGCCGGGCTGCCGGTAGAAATAACGCCGGAACTATCTACCGGCGACCTGCTGGCCTCCATGCGCCGGGACAAGAAAGTGCTGGCCGGGCGGCTTACCTTCGTCCTGCCGGTGGAAATAGGCCGGGTGGAGATCGTTCGGGACGTGCCGGAAGAAACGGTGGGGCGGGTTTTACATTTATGCTATAATTAACCAGAGCAGGGTTATAAGAGAGGTGCTGGTGAATGAGCGCGGCCTTTTCCCGGGTTCAAATTCCTCCCAAAGAAGTCTACACCTGTGCCGACTATGCTGCTCTCCCCGAGGGAGCTCCTTATCAGCTCATTGGAGGGAAGCTGGTAATGACCCCTTCGCCATCCACCCGTCACCAGGCCGTTTTGCGGCGCCTGGGTGTAAAAATGGCTAATTTTGTTGATGAAAAAGGAGTGGGGGCGGTTTACTTTGCCCCCGTGGACGTTTACCTGCAGGAAACGGCAGTATATCAACCAGATATTGCTTTTGTTTTCAGAGATAGGTTTGCTATCATTGAAGCAGAAAAGATTAATGGTGCGCCTGATCTCGTGGTGGAGATTTTGTCTCCCTCCACAGCTTACTACGATCTGCGGGAAAAGTTTAAGATTTATGCTCGCTGTGGCGTGAAAGAGTACTGGATAGTAGATCCCATAGAGAAAAGCATTGAGCTTTACGCCGGAAAGGAAGGTAAGTTCATTCAAGTTGCCAGGGCTGAGGAAACGGGAAGGGTTGTATCTGGTGTTTTAGAGGGCTTTTCCGTAGAATTGGAAGAAATTTTTGTGGACGCCCCTTAAATTTTAAGGAGTTCCCTATGGGAACGTTCGTTCTCTCTGTTAATCATGAAAATCGATCAAGCAAGTTCAATCTGGAATTCGCCTAAAGCGGATTCCGACTATCCCGACGACTGACGACCGACGACTATTTTTGAGGGAGAGATTGTCACTTGCCGCTGACCTGGTTCTGGTTCTTTTCTTTCCTGCTCGGCCTTTGTATCGGCAGCTTCTTAAACGTATGCATTTACCGTCTGCCCCGGGGGATGTCCCTGCTGGCGCCCCCCTCCCACTGCCCGGCCTGCGGCGCACGCCTGGGACCTCTGGATTTAATCCCCGTGCTGAGCTATCTTTTCCTGCGGGGCCGGTGCCGTCACTGCAGCGGGGCGATCTCCCCCCGCTACCCCCTGGTGGAGCTTTTGACCGGGGCCGGTTTCCTGCTGATTTCCCGGGAACACGGCCCGCACGTTCATACTGCCGGCCTGCTGGTCCTGTTTTCCGTCCTCGTGGCGGCCAGCTTCATTGACCTCGACCACCGGATCATCCCCGACCGGCTCACCCTGTTTGCCCTGGCCGCCGGCATACCTCTGGCCGCCCTCCAGGGTGCGGAGGTTCTCAAAGACGGCTTCTGGGGCTCTGTGCTGGGGGGCGGGGCATTGTTGATGGTGGCCCTTTTTTCGCGGGGCGGCATGGGCGGTGGGGACGTGAAGCTGGCCTTTGCCATCGGATGGTACCTGGGCTGGCAGGAGACCCTGGTGGCCCTGTTCCTGGCCTTTGTGCTGGGTGCGGTTGTGGGGGTTTTATGGGCGCTCAGGACGGGGAGAACCCTTAAAACGGCCATCCCCTTCGGCCCGTTTCTTTCATCGGGGGCCATGCTGGCCGCGTTGACAGGGGATAAGCTTATTTCCTGGTATCTGAACCTGTGGGGTGGTTGAAAATGGCCGCCGTTTACACCAAAAAGCGCCTGGGGGACCTCCTTCTGCAAACCGGGTTGATTACCCGGGAGCAGTTGAACCAGGCGCTTGAGGTGCAAAAGCAGACCGGGGAGCGCCTGGGCCGGGTTCTCATCAACCTGGGCCTGGTCACGGAGCAGGACATCCTGAACACCCTGGAAATGCAGCTGGGCATTCCCCAGATTACCCTGATGGACAAAGTAGACCCAGTGCTGATCAAATCTCTCCCCGAGGCTGTCCTGCGCCGGCATAAGGTGGTGCCCGTGAAAAAAGAGGGACGGCGGCTGATCGTGGCCATGTCCGACCCTCTGAACCTGGTTGCCCTGGACGACATCCGCCTGGCCAGCGGGCTGGAAGTGGAACCGGTGCTGGCCCGGGAAGAGGAAATCGACGCCGTTCTCCAAAAGGTATTCGGCCTTACCTTTGTGGAGCAGGCCTTCGGCCAGCCGGCCGCCCCGGAGGAGCGGGAAATCCAGACCCTCACCCTGGCGGCGGGGGATGAGGTGCCCCCGGAGGAAGCACCGGTGGTGCGCCTGGTCAACACCATCATTGCCCAGGCGGTGGCGGAAAAGGCCAGCGACATTCATATTGAACCACAGGAGGACCGGGTGCTGGTGCGTTACCGGGTGGATGGGTTGTTGAGGGAAGCCCTTACTCTGCCCCGGCATATCCGCTTCAACCTTACTACCAGGATCAAAATCCTGGCCGGCCTGGACATTGCCGAAAAGCGCCTCCCCCAGGACGGCCGGTTTCAGGTTAAGTACGGAGAACAGGAAATAGATGTGAGGGTATCCACCCTGCCTACGGTCCACGGGGAAAAGGTGGTCCTGCGTTTGCTGCTTAAAAGCGGGCGAATCCTGCCCATTGACCGGCTGGGATTCCACCGCTACAACCTGGAGCGTTTTGCAGAGGTAATCCATCGCACATCCGGCATGATCCTGGTCACCGGGCCCACCGGCAGCGGCAAGACCACCACCCTGTACGCGGTACTGGCCCAGTTGAATTCCCCGGAGCGCAATATTGTGACCATAGGGGACCCGGTGGAGTACCTTCTGCGGGGGATCAACCAGACCCAGATCAACGTGAAAGCCGGGCTTACCTTTGCCGCCGGCCTGCGCTCCATCCTCCGCCAGGACCCGGACATCATCATGGTGGGCGAAATAAGGGACGGGGAGACGGCCCAGATCGCGGTGAGGGCGGCCACCACCGGCCACCTGGTGCTCAGCAGCCTGCACACCAACGACGCCGCGGGTGCCCTGACCCGCCTTATCGATATGGGGGTGGAGCCCTTCCTGGTGGCCTCCTCGGTGGTGGGCGTGGTTTCCCAGCGGCTGGTGCGCCTGCTCTGTCCCCGCTGCAGGGAGCCCTACCAGCTCCCGGAAGACGCGCCGGAGAGGATTTTTATGGGCCTGCCGCCCGATGATCCGGTGACCCTTTACCGGGCCGCCGGCTGCCACCACTGCAACCACACCGGTTACCGGGGGCGGACGAGCATCCAGGAGGTGCTGCCCGTGACCCGGGCCATCAGGGAGCTGGTAAATAAAAAAGCTTCTGCCGATGTGATCAAAGAAAAGGCGGTGGCCGAGGGAATGGTTACCCTGAAAGAAGATGGAATAGACAAGGCCCGGCAGGGGATCACCTCCATAGCGGAAGTGATGCGCGTGGCCTATAACGAGTGGTGACGGAAAAGGAAGGTGTTGCGGCGGAATGCATGCCGATGAACTTTTAAAGCTAGCCTTCGAGCTGAAAGCTTCCGATGTCCACCTTACTGTGGGCCGCCCGCCCGTCTTTCGGGTTCACGGGAAGCTTTTTGCCGCCGACGAGCTGGACGCCCGGGCCGTGCCGTGGGTGGAGGATCTGCCCGTCCTCACCGCCGGGGATACCGAGGCCCTGGCCCGCCAGCTGATCCCCGGGGACCGGTTCCAGCAGTTCATGCAGGTGGGCGAAAGCGACCTGTCTTACGCCATCCCGGGAGTGGGCCGCTTCCGCGTGAACGCCTTCAAGCAGCGCGGCACGGTGGCCCTGGCCATCCGCCTCATCCCGGAGCGCATCCCCACCTTCGATGAACTGGGCCTGCCCGAGGTGGTGGCCCACCTGGCCAGGCGGCCCCGGGGCCTGGTGCTGGTTACCGGGCCCACGGGCAGCGGCAAGTCCACCACCCTGGCGGCCATGATCGACCTCATCAACAGCGAAAGCCGCCTGCACATCATCACCCTGGAAGACCCCATCGAGTACGTCCACCGGCACAAGAAGAGCCTGGTCAACCAGCGGGAAATCGGCCGGGACTCCCTTTCTTTTGCTGCCGCCCTGCGCGCGGCCCTGCGGGAAGACCCCGACGTCATCCTGGTGGGGGAGATGCGGGACCTGGAAACCATTGCCACGGCCATCACCGCCGCCGAAACCGGTCACCTGGTGCTGGCCACCCTGCACACCACCAGCGCGGCCCAGACCATCGACCGCATCATCGACGTTTTCCCGCCCCACCAGCAGCAACAGGTCCGGCTGCAGCTGGCCAACGCCCTGGAAGGAGTGATTGCCCAGCAGTTGCTGCCCCGCAGGGACCGCCCCGGCCGGGTGGCGGCACTGGAAATCCTGGTGGCCACGCCGGCCATCCGCAACCTCATCAGGGAGGGGAAGACCCACCAGATTATCTCCCACCTGCAGACCGGGGCCAGGTACGGCATGCAGACCCTGGATATGGCTTTAAGAAACCTCGTCCGTACAGGGGTGATCGGCAGGGAAGAGGCCCTGGCCCGGGCGGCCGATGCCGAAAATTTGTTAAAAATGATTTAAAACAACAAGCTGGTTATTGACTGGCAGAGCGGCTCCCGCTAAGATAAGTTTTAGGAAGAGTGCGGCAAAGCGAAAAGAGGCAAACCTGCCGAAAGGCAGGGGCGCAAAGCCGCGGGCCTAAAGCGGTGCGAGCCGCCAGGGCAGCCGGGCTGCCGAACTTTCCGGCACGTACTTCCAGGCGCGTCGCCTGGATTTTTATTTCCGGGAGGTGGTGAGGGGAGCTTTGCCCGTCTATGCCTATCGGGCCCGGGATTTAACCGGCAGGGTGGTTTCCGGCCGGCTGGAAGCTGGCGGTCCGAGGGAGGCGGCCAGGATACTGCAGGGCCAGCAGCTCATCCCCGTGCAGATCCGGGCCGTGCGGGGGGGCGTCAGCCTGACTTTGCGGCTGCCTTCATTCCGGCGTGGGGTCAGGCTGAGGGAGCTGGCCCTCTTCTGCCGCGAGCTCTCCACCCTGGTCAGCGCCGGCGTGCCCCTGGTGGGTGCCATGCGCATCCTGGAGCTGCAGGTGGAGGGCCGGGTGCTCAAAGAGGTGGTGCGCGGGGTGACCGGCCGCCTGGAGCAGGGACACTCTCTAGCCGAATCCTTCGGCGCCTACCCGTTGGTCTTCCCCGAGATCTTCATCAGCATGGTGGAGGCCGGGGAAGTGGGTGGTGTGCTAGACGAGGTGCTGGAGAGCCTGGCCGGCCATTTTGAAAGGGAACACGAGGTGAGGGAAAAGGTGAAGTCGGCCCTCACCTACCCCACCATGGTACTGGGCTTTGCCGTGGTCATCCTCACCTTCGTGCTCACTTTCGTACTGCCCCCCATCATCAACACCATCCAGAACCTGGGTGTGCCCCTGCCCCTGCCCACCCGGGTGGTGATGGGAGCCAGCCGCCTGGTGGGGCGCTACTGGTACCTTCTCCCGCTGTTTCCGCTGGCGGCGGCTTTCGGCTTTCAGCGCCTGCGGGCCTCGCCCCGGGGCCGGGAGATCTGGGACCGCCTGGTCCTGAAAATGCCCGTATTCGGGCCGGTGCTGAAAAAAATAATCATTGCCCGCTTCGCCCGTACCCTGGCCGCCATGCTCAAAGGCGGGGTGCCCATCATCCAGGCCCTGGAAGTGGTAAAGAAAACCGCCGGCAACCAGGTGGTGGCGGGCGGCGTGGCCAGGGCGCAGGAGAGCGTGCGGGAGGGGCAGGGCCTGGCCGGTCCCCTGGAAGAGAGCGGCATCTTCCCCCCGCTGGTCATCCGCATGATTGCCGTGGGGGAAGAAACCGGCAGCCTGGACGCGCTGCTGGTCCGCATCGGCGCCTTTTACGACCAGGAAGTGAACATCACCGTGGGCCGCCTCTCCAGCGTGCTGGAGCCGGTGCTGATTGTCTTCCTGGGCGGCATAGTGGGGTTCATCGTCCTTTCGGTGCTCCTGCCCATGTTTACCAGCATGATGCAGGGGCTGGGGAAGTAGGGCGGTGGTTTCAAAGGTGTTCTTACATACATACTCTAACCGGCCGTTTAGGCACCGTTTCCAGGTCAATTATTTAATTAACAACCCTTGTTTCTTGTTTTATTAAGACACTGCTTTTAGGGAGGGAAAAACTATGCGCAAAAAACTTAAGGACAACCGCGGCTTCACCCTGGTGGAGCTTCTGGTGGTCATCGCCATCATCGGCATTTTAGCCGCCATCATCGCTCCCAACGCCTTCAAGGCCATTGAAAAGGGCAAGGTAGCGGCAGCCGAGGCGGATTATAAGGCAATTAAAGCGGCGGCATTGAATTACTATACCGACACCGGCGAGTGGCCAAATGACGGAGCAGATAACACAGGGTTTGTGCAATCCGATGGCAAAACTGGCTGGAATGGTCCCTACCTGGAGCGCTGGCCGAGCAAGAACCCGTGGGGTCAAACGTATGTGTACAATAAAGATAACGGTGTAGACTTTGACGGCAATACAAGTACAACTGAGCGATATCTGACAATCAGTAGTGTTCCTTTAAGCGCAGCAAAGCGGATCGATGCTGACTTAGATGGAACGGAAAATGGGTCACAAGGAATTGTTAGATATAATTTTGGTTCTACTACAACAGGCGATGTAAATATTTTGATTTCAGCTGATGGGCAAGTGCAGTAACTTTACAAGTTTAATGCTTTAATGCCCCTATGATCCTGCCGGCGCCCCCCAGCGCCGGCAGGGCCGGAACCCGTGTGCCCTGTTCAGGCGGGGATGAGGTAGTGAACCGGATCCTCTTTTTCCCGGGAGAGGATGTGAGCCATTAATGTTCGGTTTGCCGGACCTGCGCCGCAACAATCGCGGCTTCACCCTGGTGGAGCTTCTGGTGGTCATCGAACCTTTAAGTCCGCTGCAATGCTTCATGCAGACGAGGAATGGTTATGATTATGCGTCCGTTTTCCAGACATGACCGCGCCTTTACCCTGATCGAGGTCCTGGTGGCCGCCGCCATTTTGGTGCTGGTGGCGGCCACCGCCGTAAATCTGCTGGTCTCAGGCAAGATGGCTGCTCAGGCAGCCTGGGAGGATACGGTGGCCGTAAACGCCGCCCAGGCCGTGATGGAGGAACTGCTGGCCAGCTCCCTTGCCGGCGGCGAAAGGCAGGATGAACCGCGGTCCTTTCCCGGCGCGTCCGGTTATGCTTACACATATTCGGTAGATACCTATCAGCCGGATGATCGGCTGGTCCAGGTGCGGGTCACCGTCCACTACCGGCACCAGGGGCAGGAGCGGCAGCTGGAGCTGGTGACGCTAAAGCGCAGGGGATGATGGATACAGGTGGCGATAATAATGGTGAACCGGGCGAGCGCGTGCAGGCGGCAGGCAATTGTAGCTTTCAGGGCGGGAGTCGCTGAAAGATCCCGGCACGGGAAAGCCGGTACTGAAGGGAAACCGGTTACCGGATGGCGGGCGTGGCTGCCAGGGCTGGCCCTGGGTTGCCGGGGCCTGACGCTGATCGAGGTCCTGGTGACGGCCGTCCTTCTCTCTTTAATCCTGGGGGCGGCCTATTTCGTCGTCGACAGCACCATGCTCAACTGGAAAAAGGGCGACGAGCAGGTTGACGTGCAGCAGAACCTGCGGCTGGCCATGGACCGGCTGACCCGGGAACTGAGGGTCAGTGCAGGGGTGGACGAAATAAATCCCCAATCATACATCATTTTTAAGAGCCCGGACAACGCAAAATACATCAAGTATTATCTTTACGGCGGCGAGATCAAGCGGGCCACCAGCAGTAATAAAATTATCTGGGAGGGGGACAATCCCGTGGCCGGGCGGGTTCAGGCGGTATCATTCCAGGGAGTTACCGGCTTGCCGGCCACGGTGGAGATAAAGCTCACCGGCACCAACGGTTTTGTTTTAACTTCACGCGTGACCGTGCGGATGATACGCGAGCAAAATTGATTTTCCCGGAACATATGTTCTGTATGGAAGTGATTTGGGAGGGCGACCTGCATTGACCGGCGGGCAAAAGGGAAAATTCAAGAGCGGGCAGCTATGCCGGAGGCTCCCTGCTTTCTGGAAAAATATGCGCACAGGAGCACAAAAAGGCGCGGCCCTGGTCACAGTGCTCCTGCTCACCCTCCTGCTCCTGGTCTTTGCCGGCTCCCTGGTCCAGCTAGTCACGGTGGACAAAAGAATGTCCGCCAGCGAGGTGGCCATGACCCGGGCCCTCTACCTGGCCGAGGCGGGGGTGGAAGTAATGGTCGCCCGCCTGGCCGGGAATTTTGATGCCGGGCCGCCGTCCACGCCAATCGTGCTGGGGAACGGGCAGATCTCAAAAATTACCGTGAGCCCGGTGGATGCCACCACCAGAGAGATCCTGGCCGAGGGGCGGGCGGGTAACGCCCGCAAGGCACTCAAAGTGCGTGTCCAGCGCACGGCTGCCCCCGTGCTGCAGAACGCCCTTTGTGCCGGAAATTCCCCTAACTTAAGCGGCAACGCATCTGTTAGCGGCAACTTGTTGATTAACGGCAATTTGGAAACTGGCTCCAGTATAAGCCTTACCAATTCCAGGCTGGTGGTGAAGGGCAATCTGGATAATGAAAATGGTAGCATCAACATTTTGTCCGGAGGCAGCCTTTTGGTGGGAGGCAACCTCTATAATAAACACGGCCGCATTGAAACACCGGGCTACCTCCAGGTGGACGGCGCCATCGATAATTCTTCAGGCACCGTGATTTTCTCCCCCGGCGGGACCTACTACACCCCTGCCACGCAATATCCGGCGGGCACGTTTATCATTCAAAATGACGGCCAGGTACCCCGGCTGGACGGCCCGCGGGAAAATATCGCTGCCCTTGTAGAGCCGGCCGCCCTTCTGGATCCAGCGGGAAAAGTGGCCGCCTACCAGGGCTATCCCCGTTTGGCCGTGACCGAACAGGGAAACAAATATGAGTTTGACTTCACCGGTAAGACTGCCGGGACCTATTACCTGGACACCGGTGGAAAGGAACTCTGGCTTGAGGGTACATACAGCGGGAAATGGGTTATTGCCGTTAAAGGGAACGTGGAGTTCAGCGGCGATTTGCAGCCGGCAAATGCAAGCCAGGACGTCCTGGTTTTGCTGGTGAACGGTACGGTTAGCGTACACGGGAACAAAGACATCAGCGCCGTTATATATGCGGGGCGGTTCGAAGCCGGCGGGAGCAGTACCATCAGGGGGACGGTGGTTGCGCAATCTTTTGATGTCGGTGGTAATGCGAGCCTGATCCAGGATAATGACCTGATCCGGAACGCCGTTCCCGTCCTACCGTCAGACCTGGTCACTGTGAAAATTATTTCCTGGCGGGAGGAATACGACGTATTTTGATTTCCCGAACCTGACCGTAACGTCCTGAAAGTTTGGTAACATTTCCATTTCAGGGTTTCCTTTAAAAGCAGGACTTTTTTACTTCAACCACGAAAGTATATTCATGTTTCGCCAGTTTTCGTTCCCCAAAATTATATCCTCGCCCGGGGGCTTTACTTTACTCGAGGTTCTTGTCTCCACGGCCATCAGTGCCATCCTGCTTTTAATTGCGGTGCCCGCCGTACTTAACGGTTTAAGCAAGTACGCCCTGTACACCGGCGCCCGCCAGATGGCCACGGATATTCGCGGCTGGCAGCAGCAGGCCCTTTCCGCAGGGGATACCATGTCTACTTACAGCATACAGTTTGATCCTTTCAACGACGCCTATCATTTAATGATTAATAATGTATCCAGACAAAAGCAGTGTCTCCCTGTTTACCTTGATCTGGTCTCGACAAATTTTCCGTCCAATGAGCTTAAATTTAACCTGCGGGGGATCCCCATTTCCGGTGGCGGGACGGTTACCTTGCGTGAAAAGTTGACGCGAAGATGTTATTACGTCATTGTCGCCCCTGTTACCGGAAGGGTGCGTGTTTCTCCTCTGCCTCCGGCAGGTTAATCCAGATTATTTAATAATGGAAGGTCACCAATGTTCAGAGGCAAAACTTTTACTGCTGTTGACATCGGAGCGGGCGAAATTAAAATTGCGGTTCTTTCCTGCCGACGCCGGAGGGTGATCTGCAATCTGCTGCATCGTTATTTGAGCCCCGGCATGGAGCACCTGGAAGAGGACAGGACTGATGAACTGGCCGCAGCTCTCAAGGCGGCCTTTAAATCTGCACCCGGAGCAGGAAGAAAGGTAATTACCGCCATCGGGGGACAAAGAGTGATTACCCGGCAGTTGCGCCTGCCGGCAATGCCCCTGAAGGAACTGGAACAGGCGGTCGTATGGGAGGCGGAGAAACTGGTGCCGCTGCCCGTCGATGAGCTGGTAATCAGGCCCGTGGTGCTTGGGGAAAGCCAGAACGGGGAAAGCGGGCTGTTTCATGTCCTCCTGGTGGCCGTGAGAAAAGAACTCGTCTACCGTTATTACGATGCCTTCGACCGGGCCGGCCTGCAGATTACAGCCATCGACCTGCAGCACCTGGCCCTGTGGCGGGTCTTTCACGGCTCTTTTGGATACCCGGTTCATGACGGTGGGGTACGGGCAGTGCTGGATCTGGGTTTTTCTTCCGGTCAGTTTATCGTTTTAAAAGGACAGGAACTGGTTTATGTGCGTTCTTTGCCGGTCGAATTAGGAAGGTTGCTGCCCGCGGGCGTTTTTGAGCTGGCACCGGCAGAACCTGCACCACCCCCCGGCGGTGTGGAAATACCGGACGGGGAAGCCGCTGCCGCTGCGGAAGATTTGTCCGGTGAATATGCCGGTTATGATGAAGCACAGTTCGAATATTTGGGGGAACTGGTCCGGGAGATCCGCCGCTCCCTGGACTTTTACCAGCTGCAGGAGCGGGACAACCCGGTGGAAACCCTGGTGGTTACCGGCGGCTTCAGCAAAATCAAGGGGTTACCCGCTTATCTGGCCGGCCAGCTGGGAATAAGAGTGGCAGCCGGTTTTCCACGGCTGCCCTTCCGGGATGTTAAGAATACTCCCCGGGTGCTGGACCCGGTCTTTTCCGTGGCAGTGGGCCTGGCTTTGCGGGAGGTGCTGCAGTGAATTACCGGGTTAACCTCCTGCCTGCGGAACTGCAACCCGGGCCCGTCCTGGAACCGAAACGCCTGCTGTTAATTTCCCTGGTTATCCTCACAGCAGGTGGGCTTGTTACTGCCTGTGTCTTTTGGGGCATAAATTTTCACCACATGCGTATTGAGCTGGCTGCCGTCAAGCGGCAGGTGCCCAAACTCCAGGAAACGGTTGCCCGGCTGGAGGAGCTCAAAAAACAGCGCCAGGAGCTGGAAGCGGCGTCCGGTGAACTGGAACGCCTGCTTCAGCAAAGGCACACCTGGTCCAAAATGTTGCTGGACCTCAATAAAGTGGTCCCCCGGGAAATCTGGCTGACTGCCCTGCGATTGCAGGCGGCTGAAAATATTTCAGGAACAGGCCAGAAGGTGACCGGACCAGCCACCGCTCAAAAACCGGGCTCCGTTCCTTCCCTGCTGCAGGGCAGCCTGCAGCATGATACGCTCCAGCAGGTATCCGCTCAACCCGGAGCACCGGCAGCCGTGCCGGCAAGTCAGGGCGGGGAAACCGGGCAGCCAGGGCAGGCAGGCAGCCAGGTCCGGCGCGAGGAGGGGAATGCCATTCCACAGCCGCCCGATACTTTGACCCTGGAAGGCAACACTACCTCCCTGGCAGCCGTGGGGGTGTTCATTTATCACCTGGGAGAATTACCCTATTTCTCCCGGGTTGACCTGAACGAAATTAAATACGATGAGACAAAGGGCGTCACCACTTTTAGTATTTCCGCCCGCCTAAAAGGGGGCGGTGGGGGTTGATGGCACGCGGCCTGAGTAAGAAGAGCAGAACCATACTCATTCTTTTACTGTTGCTGGCCTTTATTTATGCCGGTTACCGTTTCGTATTAATGCCCCAAATCCAGGCTTACCAGAAGACAAAAACCGAGTTGAACGAAGCCAGGACCCTCATCTCCCGGTTGTCCACCAGGGCCGGTTCCCTGGAAGAGGAAAAAAAGGTCCTGGAAAAGGCCAGAAAGCGTTTTCTGGAGCTGAACAAAAGGTTCGATACCGATATGCAGGACGGCCAGTTTCTCGTTCAGTTCAGCCGTGTGACGGAAAAAAACCGGGTACTGGTGTTGAAATTTAAACCGCTGGCCATCGTGGACAGGGGATATATGCTGGTTTTGCCTGTGGAAATAGAGCTCAAGGGTTTGTTTCCCCAGGTATCGGTGGTGATCGACTATCTGGAAAATCTCCCCAACTTAAGTGAGCTGCGCAATATTCAAATTACCCGTTACGAGCCTGAAAATGCGGGTGGACAGTCCCCGGCACTGACCGATGGTACGGTGACGGCAAGTACGACGCTGCTGCTCTACTCCCGGCCGACTCCTGCCGGGCGCCTGCAGCTGGAGGAGGTCAGACGCTGGGCACTGGGCCGTCCCAACCCCTTCTTTTCGGGCCGTCCGCCTGTTTCTTCTGCATTGCCGGAACAGGCGGCGGAGACGGCCGGCCAGGAACCTGTTCCGGCGTCTGTACCGGAGCGAGCGGGAGCCAAAACAGGGTAGTTGGAAAGTGGGGATAATTCAGGGTATAATCTTGAAAAACCCGGTTCAAAACCCCGGTTACACCGCATCTGCCATTGCCTGTTTTAAAGAAATGGGCTTAATTTAGGTTATAGTAAAGAGGTATAAATTGTTAAATTTTTACTAACAATATGACATGTGACTTAATATGGATTGATTAATCCCGCCAGGAGGTGATTCTTTTTGATCGACGAACAGTTGTTAAAGGAAGTTCTGGATCTTGCCCTGGCCAGCGGGGGAGATTTTGCCGATATTTTTGTCGAGCACAAGCGGGCTACGGGTGTCGGCCTTGAAGGCGGTAAGATCGAGCGTGTTCATTCGGGTATAGATATGGGTGCCGGCATCCGCGTGATTAACGGTGATTCCACGGCCTATGCCTATACCAACGACCTGAGCAGGGAAGGCCTCCTCGAAGCCGCCCGCATTGTCAGTCATGCTTCCCGGGGGGAGAAAAAAGACTACCACCTGGACCTGCGCCGGGTGCGGCCGCTGGTGGATTTTCCCGTGGTAGAGCGTCCCGATGAGGTCAAGCCGGAACGCAAGGTGGAGGCGGTCCAGGCCGCCGACCGGGCCGCCCGGGCCGTGGATGTGGAGAAAATCAAGCAGGTAATGGTGGGCTACGGGGACGTGGTCCAGAAGGTAGTCATTGCCAACAGTGCCGGTGAATATGTGGAAGACGAGCGCATCCGCACCCGCCTGATGGTACAGGTGGTGGCTGCCGAGGGGCCGACCATTCAAACGGGTTACGAGGCCGTGGGCGGCCTGACCGGCTTTGAGCTGCTGGAGCGTTACCGCCCCGAGTCGGTGGCGGAAATCGCGGCCCGGCGGGCCGTGGAGATGCTAAAGGCGCAGCCAGCCCCCACCGGTAAAATGCCCGTGGTGATGGCCGGGGAGGCCGGAGGGACCATGGTTCACGAAGCCTGCGGCCACGGCCTGGAGGCGGATCTGGTTCAGAAGAAGCTTTCGGTTTATGCCGGCAAAAAGGGGCAAAAGGTGGCTGCCGACATTGTTACCGTTATCGATGACGCCGGCATGGCCGGCCATTACGGTTCCTACCGCTTTGACGACGAGGGGGTGCCGGCCCGGAAAGTAACCCTGATTGAAAAAGGCGAGCTTACGGACTACATGTACGACCGGCTCACCGCTTCGCGGGAAGGGAAAGCATCCAACGGCCACGGCCGCCGGGAGTCCTACCAGCACAAACCCATCCCCCGCATGGGCAATACCTACATAGCCCCGGGCAGGATGGACCCGGAAAAGATCATCAGGGAGACAAAAAATGGTCTTCTGGTGAAGAAAATGGGCGGCGGCCAGGTGAATACCACCACCGGGGATTTTGTTTTTGACGTTGCCGAGGGGTACCTGATTCAGGACGGGGAAGTGGGCCCCATGGTACGGGGAGCAACCTTAACGGGCAATGGCCCCGAAGTGCTGCGGATTGTGGAAATGATCGGCAGGGATCTGGGCTTCACCATTGGTACCTGCGGCAAGGACGGGCAGGGGGTGCCGGTGAGCGACGCCCAGCCCACCATGGCCATCAAGGAGCTCATCGTGGGCGGCACAAGCCACAGTCGGGCCGATGGCAGGATCCGGCGCCTGTAGAATAAGGGGCGGTTTATAATGCCACACGATGTAACAAATGCCGGGACGGTAGTATGGCCCAACGAGGCGGACCTTGACCCGGATGTACTGTATAACTGTAGCGTACCACTTAAACTGCCGGTGGTTTCAAGCGAAAGTTAAGGGAGAGTATAATGGGCCAGCTAAGGGGGGAGACAATGATGAGCCGCCTAAAAGAAACGGCAGCGGTTTATGAAACCAGGCCCCTGCCGGAAGGCAAAATCACCTTTGAGGAGTTTTTGGCCTGGTGCGATGAAGATACCCGGGCGGAGTGGGTGGATGGGGAGGTCGTTGTATTGACGCCGGCAGCCAGAAAACACCAGAGGATATATAAATTTCTCCTGTTCTTGCTGGAGGTATTTGTCAGTAAGCATAGCCTCGGTGAAGTATTGTCTGCCCCCTTTTTGGTGCGCCTGCCAGAAATGCTGCGCCGGGTCCGGGAGCCGGATATACTCTATGTGAGCAACGAAAAGCTGCCCTTTTTAAAGGAAACGTACATGGACGAGCCTCCCGATCTGATAGTTGAAATAACCTCTCCGGAAAGCCTGGCCCGGGACCGGGGGGAAAAGTATGTGGAATATGAGGCTGCAGGTGTTAAAGAATACTGGCTTATTGACCCGGACAGGCGGCAGGCGGAATTTTACAGGCTGGCTGAAGAAGGGCGCTACCGCACAATTCATCCAAACGAAGAGGGGATCTATCGTTCGGAGGTCATCCCCGGCTTCTGGCTGCAGGTGAACTGGCTGTGGCAGGATCCTCTTCCTTCAGTTATTGACTGTTTGAAAGAATTGGGTTTGATTTAACAAAAGGCAGGGTCCACTGCCGGACCCCGCCTTTTAACGTTTTATCTTTCCGCTTGAATTGTTCTTAAAACGCGGTATAATTTCCCGGCCGCTCCGAAACCAGCCTGGTCATCAGGTTGGCGATGACCTGTTTTTCCTGCTGGTCGGCCACCTGCCATAACTCTTTCAGCACTTTTTGTTCCGGGTTGGCCGGGGGTACGTGATCGGCCAGCACCTGACCGGCCTGCTGGGCCAGATTTACAATGCGCTCCCGGGAAATGCCCAGCTCCTCCGCAAATTCCACCGCCTGGCCGAGAAAACGTTTCCAGTTATCCCAGTCCGTGCTTACCTGGCGAATATCCAATTTTAACACTCCTTTCCTGATTACTGGCAGGGCTTATTTCTATTTTGTTCCTCTTTCCACCGTCTTATTCAAGAAAAGGAATACACACCTCTTTAAACAGCGGCATATGGTAACAAAAGAATAGGGAGTATGCTTACTTTAGGCCGTAAAAGTTCAGTAAAACCGCCGTTAACTGCAAAGGAACGGCGTTGTCCAGAGCGAACGATTTTGCGGAGCGCCGGTAACAGCACCCGGTGAAGCGAGGCTGCCGGCTCGGCTCTCGAGGACGCATGATAAACTGTTCGGAAGATGACTCCGAAAACATATTAAGTCAGGATGTAACAACGAAGAATGATTAGTGGCGGGCAATCCGCAGAGAGCCAGAGCCGGCCCGAAGCGAGCCGCGGTGCTGTCGGCGCGGAGCATATGAGTGAGCGGGACAACGCCGTTCCTTAAGGGGTTGCCTGAACACTTATTTTAGGCCTTATCCAGGGGGTAGGCTGCATGAAAATTGGTGATATTGTGACCCGCAAGGTATGTGGGGAAGATATGCAGTTTTGCATTCTGGGTTTTTACACCAAACAGAGCACCGGAGAACGGGTGGCCATTCTGGCCATGCTGGACCCCACCACCATAGTGGAAGCTTCAGTACAGGAACTTGCCCCGGTATCCCCAAGAGGTATATTTGCTCTTACCACCAATCTTTATGTACACTAGCTGCCGGCAGGCAGTTTTTTTGTCGGGCTCTAAAGGAATAGGCTGGCGGTTATTGAATAATACTTATGTTGACGTGGAAAGGAGTGGGATTTGCGTTGGCCGACTTTTTGGAAATTGCCCGGTTTGCCCTGCAGCGGGCCGCCAGCCTTGGGGCCGGCCAGGTTGAAGCCTACCTGAATGCCGGCAAGGAACTGGTCGTTGAAGTACGGGACGGACAGGTAGAAACCATGAAACTGGCGCAGGATCGTGGTCTGGGCCTGCGGGTAATGGTCGGCAACAGTGTCGGATTTGCCTTTACGACCGACCTTGTCAAAACGGCCGTCGATGACATTGTCCGCCAGGCTGTGAGCAATGCTGCCAGCGCGGCCCCCGATCCTTACCGGGTGCTGCCAGAACCAGCTTCCGCCTACCCGGAACTGGACCTCTATGACCCGGCCATCCGGAAGGCCACCGTGGAAGAAAAAATCGAGCTGGCCCGGGCCATGGAGAGGGCGGCCCGGGATTTTGATCCCCGGGTTAAAATTATTGAAAGTGCCGCCTACCATGACGCTGAAGTAGAGGTTACCCTGGTCAACAGCCGGGGAATTAAGGCCACTTACCGGAGCGCTTACTGCGGCCTTTATATGTCGCTGGTGGCTGAAGAAAACAACGACAGCCAGACGGGCTTTGCCATGGATTACCGCCTGCAGTATGATCAGTTGAATCCCGTTAAAGTAGGGCGGGAAGCCGCGGAGCGCGCCGTACGCATGCTCGGGGCCAAACCGGTGACCACCCGGCGGGCGGCGGTAATCCTGGAACCCTATGTGGTCACGGGCTTTCTGGGCCTGCTGGGACCGGGTCTTACGGCTGAAGCCGTGCAGAAGAACCGGTCGCCCTTTGCCGGTAAGGTGGGGCAGGAGGTGGCCTCCCCGCTGGTGAACATCATTGACGACGGCGCCCTGGCCGGGGGTATTGCTTCCGCTCCTTTTGACGGCGAAGGCGTGCCCACAGGCCGTACGGTCTTGATTGAAGGCGGAATTTTGCGCGGCTTTCTGCATAATACTTACACTGCCGCCAGAGACGGCGTCAAATCAACCGGCAACGGGGTGCGCGGCTCCTTTAAAAGCCCCCCGGAAGTGGGGACGACCAATTTCTTTATCCAGCCGGGAACCATTTCCCCGGAGGACCTCATCCGTGACACGCAACAGGGACTGTATGTAACCGAAGTATTAGGAATGCACACGGCCAACCCCATTTCCGGCGATTTTTCCGTAGGCGCGGCGGGGATTTTAATTGAAAACGGGCAGCTTACCCGTCCTGTACGGGGCGTAGCCATAGCCGGCAATCTTCTTGATTTACTCAAGCAGGTGGATGGCGTGGCCAGTAATCTGACCTTTTTTGGGGGGCGGGGGGCACCGGCCATCAGGGTGGCCGGAATGTCCATCAGCGGCCATTAACAACAGGCTTTGCAATTATTCTGGGTTATGGTAAAATTTTTTTTGCGATCCTCTTCTGGCAGGACGGTGTTCCGGGTGAAAATACTGGTTCTAAACGGTCCCAATCTAAATTTATTAGGGCGCCGGGAACCCCAGGTTTACGGCGCCTTTACCCTGGACGAGATCAATGCTTCCCTTGAACAGCTGGCCGGGGAACTGGGGGTGGAGGTAACCTTTTACCAGTCCAATCACGAAGGTGAACTGGTGGACAGGCTCCACCGGGCAGTGGGTAAAGAGGATGCGGTGGTTTTCAACCCCGGTGCCTATACCCATTACAGCATCGCCTTAAGGGATGCGGTGGCCGCCGTTGGTTTGCCGGTAATCGAAGTGCATCTTTCCAATATCTATGCCCGGGAAGAATTCCGCCACCATTCAGTAATTGCTCCGGTAGCCGCCGGTCAAATCAGCGGCCTGGGTGTGCTCGGTTACCGGCTGGCCCTCAGGGCTGCGGTGGAGCTGGCACGAAGCAGGGGGCCTGGACGTGCAGGGTAGGATTGAACGTCTGCTGGCCAGGCTTGCTCAAGAGAAGGTGGACGCCTTTTTGGTGATGCGCCCGGAAAACCGGTTTTACTTGAGCGGCTTTACCGGTTCCGCCGGTGCCCTGGTGGTTACTCCCCGGCAGGTTTATTTTATGGCCGATTTCCGTTATTTTGAGCAGGCGCGGGAACAATGCTCCCTTTGTCAGGTGGTAGGGTTCAAGGAATCCCTATATGATGCACTGGCTGAAAAACTGCCCCAGTGGGGGGTTAGCCGGCTGGGCTGTGAAGGAGATTTCCTTACTTATAAGCAGGTAGTCACCCTCCAGGAAAAGCTGGAAAAAATCCCGGTCACCCCCCTCTACGGTCTGGTCGAGGAATTAAGGCAGGTCAAGGACCCGGGGGAAATTGAACTTCTGTCCCGGGCGGTGGCTCTGGCCGACCGGGCTTTTGAGCATATCCTTGACTACCTGAAACCCGGGGTTACCGAATGGGATGTGGCCGTGGAACTGGAATGTTTTATGCGCCGACTGGGTGCCCGTAAAAACGCCTTTGATACTATTGTAGCTTCCGGCCCCCGGGGAGCTTTGCCCCATGGTGTGGCTTCCCACCGCGTCATTTGCGAGGGAGATCTGGTCACCATGGACTTCGGCTGCCTGTACCGGGGCTATAATTCCGATCTCACCCGTACGGTGGTGGTGGGTTCGCCCCATCCCCGCCAGAAAGAAATCTACGACCTGGTGCTGGCCGCCCAGCGGGCCGCTCTGGCAGCCGTACGGGCCGGTGTGAAGGCCTGTGAGGTTGACCGGGCGGCCCGGGAAGTGATTGCCTCCGCCGGTTACGGGGAAAACTTCGGCCACAGCACCGGCCACGGCGTGGGCCTGGCGGTACACGAAGATCCTTCCGTTTCTAAAAAGAATGAAACTGTTCTTCAGCCGGGCATGGTCATCACCGTGGAACCGGGCATTTACCTTCCCGGCTGGGGCGGCGTACGGATTGAGGATATGGTGGTGGTGGAGGAACAGGGGTGCCGTATCCTCACCCGCGCCCCGAAGGACCCGCTGCCCGTTGTTCCCGTGTAATGAAATATTTTAAAGGAGGTTTGGCTAAAGGTGATTTCCACCAACGACTTCCGAACCGGATTAACCATTGACCTGGACGGCGAAGTGTACCAGGTGATTGAGTTCCAGCACGTCAAACCGGGGAAAGGGGCGGCATTCGTCCGGTCAAAGCTCAAAAACCTGCGCACCGGGGCGGTAATTGAAAAGACGTTCAACGCCGGCGAAAAAATACCCCGGGCCCACGTGGAGCGGCGGGAAGTCCAGTACCTTTACAATGACGGGACCAGCTACAACTTTATGGATATGGAAACCTTTGACCAGTTTTCCCTGACCAGGGAACAGCTTGGAGACGCGGTTAACTTCCTGAAGGAAAACATGACCATCAACCTCCTCATGTTCCAGGGTAAGTCAATTGGCGT
This sequence comes from Desulfofundulus luciae, assembly GCF_030813795.1. NCBI lineage: Bacteria > Bacillati > Bacillota > Clostridia > Eubacteriales > Peptococcaceae > Desulfofundulus > Desulfofundulus luciae. The sequence goes on from NZ_JAUSUX010000011.1 coordinate 29,446, forward strand.
GGATTTACCCAACTTTGTGGAGCTGAAAGTGGTGGACACGCCCCCGGGCATCAAGGGAGACACCGCCTCCGGAGGCTCCAAACCGGCCACCCTGGAAACCGGATATGTCGTCCAGGTTCCCTTCTTTATCGAAGTGGGGGATGTTTTGCAAATCGACACCCGTACCGGTCAATATATCAAGCGGGCGTGAATGTTCAGCAAAACCGTTCCCCAGGAAATATATGTTTAAAACCCCCGGAAAAGAGCAATACTATAACAGTCCAGTTGGGTACTCATCAAACCAAAGGGGGTTTTGTAATGGAAGACCTGAAATCCAGGGTGGCTTACCTGCAGGGCCTTTCCGCGGGTATGGACCTTGAAAAGGAAAGTAAGGAAGGCCGGTTGCTTTCAAGCATCATCGACGTTCTCGGTGACTTTGCCAGTTCCTTTAACGAACTGCAGGAGGCCCAGGAACAGCTTGAGGACTACCTGGAAAGCATTGACGAGGACCTTTACTCCCTGGAAGACGAGATTTACGACGGCCGACCGGGCATGGACGATGACGATTACATGGAAGTGGAATGCCCGCGCTGCGGTGAAATCGTTTGCTTTGACCGGGACATTGTCGATGACGAGGACGTAATTGAAGTAACCTGTCCCAATTGCGATGAGGTAGTCTTCGTTAATGACGACACCTATGCCTCTGCCGATGAGCCCGAGCTGATTGAAGGGCGCACGCAGGTGGAGCATGAGGATGACCTCTGAAGGTTTCGGTGATGCCGAAACCTTTTCTATTTAAGGGTAGCTGAGAACGACATGCCTGAAGTATCCCCAGTTTTTTAAAGCCCCTGTTTTGGCTCGGTAGCGAGTGACTTGAGCCGAGCACTAGTTTGGCCCCCCAGCACTCACTGTAACCGGAGTTCTTTGATAGGATGATTGCTGCCTAATATAGGCTTTCAATCTCCGGGCAGGTATATGGATCCGGTGAGTGCTGGGTCACCGGAGCGAGCGGGAGCCAAAACAGGGTAGTTGGAAAGTGGGGATAACTCAAACGACATACCCCTTGACTTCCGGCTGAAGGCGGGTTTACAATAGGCCAGAGATTTCAAGGGAGGCGGATGACACCATGAGCAAAATTGTCATTATCGGTGGTGTGGCGGCAGGCCCCAAGGTGGCGGCCCGGGCCCGGCGGCTCATGCCGGATGCCGAGATCACCATTATTGAACGGGGCCGCCTTATTTCCTATGCCGGATGCGGTATGCCCTTTTATGTCGGTGGTCAAATTAAGGACTTTGACCAGTTATTCAGTACATCATATGGGGTAATCCGGGACGAGCACTATTTTATGAACGAAAAAGGGGTAAAAGTGCTCACCCGTACCGAGGCCAGGGCTATTGACCGGCAGAAGAAGGAAGTGACGGTGACCAACCTGGATACCGGGGAAACCTGCACCATCCCCTATGACAAGCTGGTGCTGGCCACGGGATCCAGCCCGGTAGTTCCCCCCATACCCGGCCTGGATTTAAAGGGCGTCCACCGGCTCAATCACCCCGATGACGCCCGGCAGATTGTGGAGACGTTGGAAGGGGTCAGTGAGGCGGTAATTGTGGGGGCGGGCCTGATTGGTATGGAGGCAATGGAGGCCCTGCTCAAGCGGAAGATCTTTGTTTCGGTGGTAGAACTCAAGGAGCAGATTTTGCCCGGGGTGCTCGATCCCGACCTGGCGGCGGTACTGGCCTATCGCCTGGAAGAGGAAGGCGTGGAATTCCACCTGGGCAAGAAGGTCTTGCGCCTGGAGGGAGATGAAGAGGGCCGGGTTTCCCGGGTGGTGACCGACGGCGGTGCCCTGGATGCCCAGATGGTTATTGTGGCCGTGGGAGTAAGGCCCAATGTGGAGCTGGCCCGGGCCGCCGGCCTCACCATTGGCGAGACGGGAGCTATTGCGGTAAACGAATACCTCCAGACCAGCGACCCGGACATCTACGCCGTGGGAGACTGCGTGGAAAACCTGCACATGGTTTCCGGGCGCAAGGTGTATATTCCCCTGGCTTCCACGGCCAACCGCCAGGGCCGGGTGGCGGGGGACAACGTGGCCGGCCGGAAGAGCAAGTTCAAGGGGGTGCTGGGTACGTCGGTGCTGAAAGTTCTGGGCTGGAACGTGGGCCGTACCGGGCTGGGCGAGCAGCAGGCCCGGGAACTGGGCTACGATGTGATTACTGCCATCAACGCCACCCATGACCGCACCCATTACTACCCCGGTCACGACAACCTGCTCATTAAACTGGTAGTGGATAAAAAGAGCCGCAAACTATTGGGCGCCCAGGCCATCGGTGGCGGTGACGCCATTAAACGCATTGACGTGGTGGCTACGGCTTTGCACTTCGGGGCTACGGCTGACGACCTGTTTGATGTGGATCTCGGTTATGCCCCGCCCTTCAGCACCCCCATCGATGCGATTCAGCACGGGGCCAACATTGTGCGTAATAAAGTGGACGGCCTGGCCAGGACCATCACCGCCCGGGAGCTCAAGGAAAAGCTGGAGCGGGGCGACGATTTTATCCTGCTGGATGTGCGCACCCCGGAACAGTTCAACTACCGGCACATTGAAGACGACCGGGTGATGCTGGTGACCCTGGGCGACCTGCGCCGCCGCATTGACGAAATTCCCCGGGACAAGGAGATCGTTACCCTTTGCGCCCTGGGCGTGCGGGCCTATGAAGCCATGCGCACTTTAAGCGGGGCCGGCTTCAAAGACGTAAAATTCCTGGAGGGCGGCCTGCAGGGCTGGCCCTACGAGCTGGAATAAAACCTGGCTTTTTTGGACCCTTCACATAAAGTGGAGGGTTCTTTTTTTTGACAATTTTTTGGGGTATAAAAACTTGTCTTTTCAAATATCTATGGACTGAAGAAGGAGGGACAAACCATGGCCACTGCGCCTTTGCTTCGACCGGTCAAATCCAGCAAAAGCCATCCCGTGGAAGAAGTGTTGCCGGTGCTGCCGGTTCAACTGCGCAACCTGATTGCCGGGCTGCCCCTGGAAGTCCTGGAACGGCTGGAGGAAATTCGCCTGCGCCAGGAGCGGCCCCTGGCCCTGGGACTGGTCCACAAGGATGCCTTCCTCAGCCCGGAGGGAAACCTGGTGAGCAGCCCGGAACAGGCCTACCGGGTCAGCGCCGGCGACCTGGAACGTACCCTCCAGCTCGTTACCGGTTCATCCCTTTATGCCCTGGAAGAGGAATTGCGCAACGGGTACATCACCCTTCCCGGCGGGCACAGGGTCGGCCTGACCGGGCGGGCGGTCATGGAAGGGGGGCGGGTGAAAACCTTAAAGTACATCAGTTCCCTGAACATCCGTATTTCCCGGGAAGTGCCGGGGCTGGCCACCCCCCTCCTGCCGCACCTCATTGACCGTCGGCTGAAAAGCATTTATCACACGCTGATCTTTTCCCCACCCCGCTGCGGGAAGACCACCCTGCTGCGGGATATCATCCGCCAGCTCAGCAACGGTGCGCCGGAGCTGGACCTGCCCGGCCTGACCGTAGGGGTGGTTGACGAGCGTTCCGAGCTTGCCGGCTGCTACCGGGGGGTGCCGCAGCGGGACGTGGGGGTGCGTACTGATGTTCTGGACGGTTGCCCCAAGGCCGAGGGTATGATCATGTTGCTGCGTTCCATGGCTCCCCAGGTGATTGCCACCGACGAGATCGGGAGAGACGAGGATATCGCCGCCCTGGAAGAGGTGTTCCATGCCGGAGTGCGCGTACTGGTTACTGTCCATGGTGCTTCCCTGGCCGAACTGGCTGCCCGGCCGGCCCTGCAGCATCTCTTCAAGCTTAAAGTAATCCAGCGCTTTGTCCTTTTGGGTCGTTCCCGCGGTGTGGGTACGGTGGAAGATATCCTGGATGGTCAGACCATGCGTTCCCTGGGGGTGAGGTGATGCTGAAGATCCTTGGATGTGCCCTGATCCTCCTGGCCGGTGGCGGGGCAGGGATGACCATGGCCGGGCATTATGCCCGGCGGCCGCGGGACCTGCGCAGTTTACAGGCAGCTTTAAAGATGCTGGAAACAGAGATCACCTATACCGCCACTCCCCTGCCCGAAGCCCTGGGCCGGGTGGCGGAGCGGGCGGGCCCGCGGGTGGCTTTGCTGTTTAACCGTGCCAGAGAAGAGCTCCTGTCCCCCTCGGGCCGTACAGCGCGGGAGGCCTGGGAGAGTGCCCTGAAAGCCTTTTATCCCACCAGCGCCCTGGTGCCTTCCGATCTGGCCGTTCTCCGGCAGCTGGGTCCGGCCCTTGGTATTTCCAGCGTGCAGGACCAGAGCAAACACCTGCGCCTGGCCATGGAGCAACTGGGCGTGGAAATGGTGCGAGCTGAAGAAGAAGCCACCCGCTATGTCAGGCTCTGGAACTACCTGGGCTTTCTCGGCGGGTTGGCCCTGGTTCTGATGTTGTATTAAAGAAGGGGGGGAGCCATATGGGCTATGATATCAGTTTAATTTTTAAGATTATCGGCATTGGAATTCTCGTCGGGGTTGCCCATTACGTCCTGAAAAATTCCGGGAAGGAGGATTATGCCGTTATTGCTACCCTGGGCGGTCTGGGCATTGTGCTCATCTGGGTGGTGCAGCTTTTGGGCGGCTTCTTTGACCAGGTAAGGTCGGTGTTCAAGTTGTTTTAGAGGGGTGGCACCGGTGGAGATCATGCAGATTGTCGGCCTGGGGATAGTGGCGGCGGTACTGGCGGTTACCATCCGGCACAACAAACCGGAAATGGCCATGCTTTTAAGCATTGCTGCAGGGATTATCCTCTTCATGATGGTCCTGGGCAAGATTGGCGCGGTAATTGACGTGCTCAAGGAGCTTTCCACCCGGGCCAATTTAAATATGGTTTACCTGGGGACAATCCTCAAAATTGTGGCTATAGCCTATATTGCCGATTTTGGCGCCCAGATCTGCCGGGATGCCGGTGAGGGAGCAGTGGCTTCCAAAATTGAGTTTGCGGCCAAGGTTCTCATCCTTGTCCTGGCGGTGCCTATAATGATCGCCGTGCTCCAGTCCCTGTTAAAACTTGTACCCTGAGGTGATAAGAGATGCTCCGCCATTTCTGGTTTTGCGTGTTCTGCATGGCATTGCTCTTCTTTCCCGCCGCCGCCCTGGCTTTACCAGGGGATTTATCCGAACCTGCTTCTTCCCCCCAGCACGTGCAAAAGGCCCTAGATATCAGCGGGGTGGAGGATTACATAAACACCCTTGACGCGGAAATTAAAGAAGCCGTTCCCGGGTTTAACTTTAAAGAAATGGTCATGAAATTAATCCGTGGAGAAATTAACTTGAGCCCCGGGGAAATCTTTAAGAGCCTCCTTTCCTACTTGTTTCGCGAGGTGGTGGCCAATTCCGCCCTCCTGGGCAAACTGGTCGTCCTGGCCATAATATGCGTGGTGCTACAAAATTTTACCGCCGCCTTTGACCGGGGGACCACCGGCCAGCTTACCCATACCGTCACCTACCTGGTGCTGGTTACTATTGCCATTGGCTCCTTTGCCCTGGCGGTGCAAACGAGCAGGGAAGTGGTGGACAAGATGGTTACCTTTATGCAGGCCTTGATGCCCGTCCTGCTCACCCTGCTGGTGGCCCTGGGCGGGGTGGCTTCGGCGGCCATCTTTCACCCCGTGATTCTGGTCAGCATCACCTTTATTGGAACCCTGATCAAGAACGTGGTTCTGCCACTGGTTTTCTTTTCCGCCGTGCTGGGACTGGTCAGTCATCTTTCCCCCCGCTTTAAGGTTTCCGGTCTGGCCGGCCTGCTGCGGGGCGCAGCGGTGGGGCTTTTAGGGATAATGGGGACGGTTTTCCTGGGTCTTTTGGCCATCCAGGGGGTGGCCGGGGCTGTAGGGGATGGAGTGGTTTTGCGCACGGCCAAGTTTTCCCTGGACGCCTTTATCCCGGTAGTGGGAGGAATGTTTTCCGATGCTCTGGAGGCAGTGATCAGCTCCTCCCTGCTGATTAAAAATGCCCTGGGTATTGCCGGTGTGGTGGCAGTGGTGATGATTATGACCCTGCCGCTGGTCAAGCTCATTTCCCTGGCTTTTATTTATAAACTGGCCGGGGCGTTGATTCAACCGGTGGACGATTCCCAGGTGGTGGCCTGTCTTTCCGACCTGGGCAACAGTATAATCATCATCTTTGCCACAGTGGCCACAGTGGGTTTACTCTTTTTCTTTGCCATTGCCATCCTGGTAGGGGTGGGCAACCTTACCGTCATGCTGCGTTAGGGGGGAGGGATGATGTGGAAGTCGTCCGTAACCTGGTCCAGAACCTGATTATTATCGTAGTTCTGGCGGTTTTTCTGGAAATGCTGCTGCCGGCCGGCGACATGCGGCGCTATGTGAAAATGGTTATGGGGCTGTTAATTATCGTGGTGGTTTTGCAGGCTATAGGGGGGGTGGTGCGGGGGGAATGGCAGCACGACCTGCCGGAACCGGCTTTAACCGGTACTCCGCCAGGAGTTCCGGATTTGACGGATATTATGGCTGCCGGGCAGCGTTTAAAGGACGGGCACCAGCAAAAAGCCCTGGAAGAGTACCGGCAGGGCCTCTCCCGCCAGATCGCCGCCCTGGCAGGTTTAAATAAGGAGGTACAGGTGGTAAAAGCACAGGTGGAGGTTTATAGTGATCCCCAGGACAGGCGTTTTGGGCAAATCCGGGAGGTTCTACTTTTACTGGCCGCGGCCTCCCCTGGTGCCCGGGAAAAGGGGGCCGGGCAGGATGACCCTTTGGTGGACCCGGTAACCATTGATGTGGGCGGGCGGGGCCTATCAGGGAATGAGGGTACGGTTTTGAAACCAGGGCCGGAAGCGGAAAGGGCCGCGGAACAGGTGGCCAAAACGGTAGCCAATTTTTATAACCTCTCGCCTGAACAGGTTAAGGTACACTGGGTGAGTTAGTTTGAGGAGTTACTCATAAGAACGTTCGTTCTCTCCATTAATCATGAAAATCGATCAAGCAAGTTCAATTTGGAATTCGCTTTAGCGAATTCCGACTATCCCGATGACTGACTACTGACGACTGACGACTATTTTTGAGGAGGTCGGTGAAGGTGTCTATCTGGGATGCATGGAAGAAATTCCTTGGAAACCGGGAGGAAGGGGATCTCCCTCCGAAAATGACGCGGCGCCAGCTCGGGGTACTGGGCGGCCTGGTTGCCCTGGGGGTAGTCCTGCTCCTTTTGGGGAGTGTAAGCTTTCCGGCAAAAGGAAAACTGCCGGTGAATGAAGGGAACCATCCCCCACAGGAAAGCCTGGCCAAACAACCGGATGATTCCAATATGGCCCGCCAGGAGGCAGCCCTGGAGGAAAAGCTGCGGGAAATGCTTGGACAAGTAGAGGGGGCCGGTAAGGTGAAGGTAACGGTGCGCCTGGCCAGTTCCAGCCGGGAGGAATATGCCGTGAACACCACCACCGGGCGCAAAACCACCCAGGAAAAGGACCAGGCGGGGGGGACCAGGGTAACCAGTGAAGATACCGGTAGCGACCAGCTGGTATTAATCCGTTCCGGCCAGGGGGAGATACCGGTGGTGGAACAGGAAATTGCCGCCCGGGTGGCGGGAGTACTGGTGGTGGCCGATGGAGCCCGGGATCCCCTGGTGAAGGCCCGGCTTTTCCAGGCCGTGCAGGTGGCCCTGGGTATTGAACCGCAAAAAATCCTGGTATTACCGCGGGAAAGGGGAGAGATTTAATGCATACCATCCTGATCCAGAAACGAATCCTTCTGGCCTTCTTGCTGGGTTTGCTGGGATTAACATTGCTTGTTCTGGGCTGGCAGGGTGCTCCCGGGCAGATGAAACGGCAGGATGACGGTGCACCGGTGTCTGCAAATAATATGCCTGCCGCCCGGGGGACAGCAGCGGGAACTGTGCCGGAGTCACCCCGGCAGGTTAAGGATGTGTCCCGGGATGGCGCAGCCTTTTTTGTGGAGTATCGCCTGGACCGGGAGCGCACCAGGGGCCAGCAGCTGGAACTGCTCCGGGAAATTATCAACAACCCCCAGGCCGCGGCCGAAACCCGCAGGACCGCCCAGGAGCGGCTGCTGGCCATCAGCCAGAGCATGGCCCGGGAAGTTGAGGTGGAAAATCTAATCCGGGCCAAGGGCTTCAAGGACGCCGCCGTCTGTCTGGATGACCGGGGTGCCACCGTGGTAGTCCAGGCGGCCCGCATCTCCCCCGAGGAGGCCACCCGCATTGCCGAACTGGTGTCCCGGGGTGCTGGGGTACCGGAACAGGATGTGGTGATTATTCCCAGGCCGTAATAAATAAAGGGAGCAACCGTTGGTGCTCCCTTAAAAATTTCCTGAAACACAAAACACGAAAAAATGCTACAATGTAATAATAAGCAAACTGCTACCTTTCACCGGGAAAAGCTTCATCAGGACTGTAAACATTATGACATAAATAAGGGTGTTTTTGCTGTCCGGTAGGTGGCAGTTGGATTGTCAATTAACTGACATTATTTATCTGGTGGAGGAGAGGTAATGAAGGTTAAAAAAGCAGGATTGGAGGATGGGCAGTTAAAAGAGCAGCTAAAGGGTCACGGTACGGCCATTGATTATCCCCGGGGTCAATTAATTTTTTCCTCTGGGGAAGTTGCAGACAGGGTTTATTTTGTTCAGAAGGGGTTAATTAAAATTTACTACCTGGCCGGAGACGGCCGCCGGGTTACTGTGGCTTTACGTCATCCCGGAGAATTTGTTGGCCTGGCCGAGGCTTTGTGCGGCATGGAGCGTATCTGTTTTGCCGAGGCCGTGGAAGATGTAAATATTTTGGTGTTCAAACGAGATGACTTTCTTAAACTCCTCACCTCAAAACCTGCCCTGGCGGTAAAAATAGCGCAAATTCTGGGGAAGAGAATCCGGGAAGCCCAGAACACCATATACGAAATTGTTTCCTGGCCCGTTGCAGGACGGCTGGCTCTTCTGCTCCTTAAACTGGCCGAACGCACAGACACAACAGGAAAAATGGAACTGGTAGAAATCAACCTGCGCCTCACCCATGAGGAAATTGCATGCATGATTGGCACTTCCCGCCCCACTGTTACCACCATTTTAAACACATTTAAACAAGAAGGGGCCATTACCGTGAAAGGGCGTGAGATCAAAACAATTCGACCTGCAAAATTACTTAAGTGGATAGATTAAAGAGGAGCCCAGTTTTTCAGCTGGGTTTTATTTTTTTGTAAGCAAGATAACAAATCTTCAGTATGTTAGGAAACTGCAGGTTTTAAAAGTTTCTGTTATATTGGCCATAAGTATTTGCTGAATAAAGCTGTGCAAAAAAAGGGGGGGTGAAAGCTTTATATGAACCAAAAGAAAGTAAATAAAGTATGCGACAAAAGAAAAGGTTAAAATGGTGAGCAAACTGCTATTAAGGAAGAATTTTCACCTGGAAAAGTGGAGGGAACTTTATGCGGGGTAATGGCGATCTGAAGTGGTACATACGGTTCGTACCCGGATTTATGGTCGAGAATGCCAGAAAGGCAGGACTGGATCCAAACACGGCTTTTCCTGGTTTTGTGGCAGCGTGGATCGCCTTTTTCATCATTCTTTCCTTACCCGTTCCGCCGGGGTTAAAGCCTGCGGGATTGGCAGCGGCTGCGGTAGCCGTCTGGGCCGTCATTATGTGGATTACCGAAGCAATGCCGGTTGGAGTGACGGGACTGCTCATTCCGCTCCTTTTGGTGTTAACTGGTGCTCAGAAAAAAATTCCCCAGGCCTTTGGGGGGTTTAGTCAGGACGTATCCTTTTTGGTTCTGGGTTCCTTCATTTTTGCTGCCATCATGCAGAGCACCGGTCTCGATAGAAGGATTGCCCTGGCCGTACTGAGCAGGGTTAAGCCGCGCGTTGACCAGGTGATCAAAGGATTAATGGCTGTAAATATTGCTTTAAGCGTGATCATCCCGGCGGCGGTTTCCAGGTCTGCTGTACTCCTGCCCATTGTTAAGGGCATCATGGAATTGTTTGAAGAAACCCCTGAAGGCAGGAGGGCCAGGGGAGCACTGGCTATAACGGGCCTGTGTTATTTCCCCATGGTTGGTGGAATTCTGCTTCTCACTGCCCACATGCCCAACGTGATAATGGCCGGTCTGTTCGAAAAAGAGCTGGGGTATCAGTTAAATTATGCCAGGTGGTTCTGGTTGCACTGGCCGGTTATAGGCCTGCTCCCTGTTATGTTTCTGATCATAAGGAAGCAGCTGAATGTGGGCGGAATTTCAGTTCCCGGCGGAACTGATTTCATTCAGTGTGAGAAGAAAAACATGGGTAAAATGAGCTTTATAGAATGGCTTGTACTGGCAATCTTTGCTGTTGCGGTTCTGCTCTGGATCACAGAACCACAGCACAAGATAAAGACAGGCCTGGCCACCCTAATTGCCCTGGGAATTTTCTTTATTCCCGGGTTGCTGCCCACTCCATGGAAAACGTTACAGAACAAAACCATTTGGGGAACGTGGCTTTTGTTGGCCGGAGCACTATCTTTGGCCAGCGCAATCAGTGCTACGGGTCTTTCGGAGTGGATTGCCGGGTATGCAGGAATGTACTTTAAAGGACAGCATTTCCTGGTTATCGTGGTCGGTTTCATCGTGCTCACCGCATTTGTCAGGATATTTATGCTCAGCAATGTGGCTGCGGTATCCATGCTGGCGCCGATACTGATATCCCTGTCCAGGGTACTTAACTTAAACCCGGTAGCCTTTACTTTGCTGGTGGGGAATTTTGACACCTTCTCCTTCCTTGTTCCCACTCAGGTAACCGCCTGTGTGATTGCTTACGGGACGGGAACTTTTGACACGAAGACCTACGCCAGAGTAGGAATACCGATCATGGTGGCAACTCTCCTTTACTTTGTGCTGGTTATGATGCCCTGGTATGCTGTTAACGGCTTACCCGTTTGGGGCGGATATGTCACATGGAGGTGATGAAGCCCGGGTTTAAGTTCAGTTAGTTGTAAGGAGTTATCAAATAAAGATTGATTTGGGGAGGTTTTAGAATATGGCTGCAAAACTGCCTGCGAAACTTGAAGAGGTGGGAGAGGTAAGGCTTGAGACTGACATTTTGATTATCGGTGCCGGTAACGCCGGCTGCTATGCTGCCATTGAGGCCAAGCGCCGTCGTCCCGATCTGCGGGTCACCTTGATGGAAAAAGCCCACATCGATCGCAGCGGCTGCCTGGCCTCAGGCATGGATGCCATCAATACTTACATTAAGAAAAACGAAACCGTGGAAAACCTGGTTCGCTGGAGCCGCGCCCAGGCAGGAGGTCTCTTGCGGGAAGACCTGACCATTACCATGGCCGAACTTTTAAATCAGGCCATTGAAGAATGGGAAGAGTGGGGCCTGCCCATTAAAAAGGACGAAAACGGGGAATACCTGGCCCGGGGGCGCTGGGATATTGCCATCCAGGGTTCAGAGATGAAGGTGATCCTGGCCGAGAAGGTGCGGGAATACGGCTGCGAAGTTTTAAACCGGGTGGTGGCCACCAATTATCTCCTCGATGGTGACCGCGTTATCGGCGCCATGGGGTTTGGTGTCCGGGACGGCAAGTTTTATATTATTAAAGCCGGAGCGACCATTGTGGCCACCGGAGGAGCAGCCGGGCTATATAAACCCTATACCAACGATGGCGTTGATAGCCACCACCAGATCTGGTATTGCCCCTTTAACGTGGGTACCGGTTATGCCATGGGTATTCGGGCCGGTGCAGAAATGACCACCTTCGAGATGCGCTGGTGCGCTGTGCGTACCAAGGATTTTAACGGGCCCATTGACACCATTTCGGTAGGTTATAAAGCGCCTATGATTAACGCCAAAGGGGAGAAAATTTTAGCCGAACGGTACGCTCACATGGGCGGTGATGCTTCTCCTCGTTTCGTGCGGGCCAACGCACCGATGGAAGAATGGCTGGCCGGCAGGGGCCCCTGTTATGTTGATACCCGTCATATGACTCCAGAACAGGTCAAGACCCTGAAAATAGATTATCTGAATGAGCGTCCCAGCTTTGTACTCTTCCTGGCTGCCCGCGGTCAGGACATTACCAGGGAGCCCATTGAGGTCTACGGTAGCGACCCCTACATCGTGGGAGGCCATACGGCCAGCGGGTACTGGATTGATGTTAAGCGTGCTACCACCCTGCCCGGTCTTTTTGCCTGCGGCGATGTGGCCGGTGGGGTACCGAACAAGTTTGTCGGCGGTTGTGCTGCCGAAGGAATGCTGGCGGCCCGGGGGGCTATCGAATACCTGGAATCCCTGGCAGACAGGGGTCAGGTGGATGAGTCTCTTGTGGCAGCGGAAAAGGTGCGGGTTTATGCACCGGCCATCAGGCAGGTTCGGGAAGGGGATGGTGTTATCCCGCGGGAAATGGAGGAACGCCTCCAGCGGCTTATGGACGAATATGCAGGTGGTGTGCACCAGTTTTACCGGATGAACCGGGAAAGACTGGAATATGCCTTGAAACACCTGGCTATTTTGAAGGATCAAACCAGGTATCTTGTAGCCCGCGATTTACACGAGCTAATGGAAGCTCATGAAATAATTGACCGGCTGGATGTAGCAGAAGTGCTGGTACATCACCTGTTGTTCCGTGAGGAAACCCGCTGGCCGGGCTGGCAGAACAGGGTGGACTTCCCCGAGCGGGATGATACCCGTTTCGATTGCTTTGTCAACTCCCGGCGTAACCCGCAAACCGGCGAGATAGAAGTATTTACCAGACCATACGAACAGATAATCCCTGGAGATCGTTACCGGCCATAATTCCGACAGGAGGTTGATTACTGGTGCCGCCAAAGGTTAATCTCCAAAAATGTGACGGTTGCCGTGCTGAAAGCGAAGCTCTTTGTGTACAAATATGCCCTGGGGATTTAATGGCTCTGGATGAAAATAATGGAAAGGCATATTGCCGTTCGGCACGGGACTGCTGGGATTGTATGTCCTGCGTGAAAGCCTGTCCCAACGGAGCCATTGAAACCCGTCTACCTTACCAGTTGGGTTATTACCCGGCCAAGCTTATTCCGCTGGTTGGAAGCAATAAAATCAGCTGGACTGTTGTGGATATTCACGGTAAGGTAGAACGCTTCACCTTTAAAAACAGGAATGACTAAGAATTAAGGGGCCGGCGGCCCATTGCCGGCCCCCGGTGTTTTCAGGGGGGAACACAGTGCCGCCAAAAATCGGTGTCTACCTGTGTCATTGTTACGGTGAAATCGGTAAAATTCTTGACCTGGAGAAATTATCCCAGCAGGCAGGCAAATGGCGCGGGGTTGCTGCCAGCATCCATTATCCTGCGTTATGTAGCGCTGACGGCCTGGAAATAATTGCTGAGGATGTGCGTCAGGGGCGTGTAGACCGGGTAGTGGTTGGAGCATGCTCACCAGCCGTACACCGGGATACCTTTCTTCGTCTTGCACGGCAGGTAGGCTTGAACGAACACTTCCTGGAACGCTGTAACCTAAGGGAACAGTGCACCAGGGCCCACCGGGACCAGCCGGCGCTGGCGATGGCAAAGGCCCGGAATCTACTCAAAATGGCCGTGGGGCGGTTGAGCCCGGCAGAATCCTTTGAACCGGTTAGTTCTTCAACTTCCCGGTCTGTACTGGTAGTGGGAGGAGGTATTGCCGGGCTAACCGCAGCAGAGAATCTGGCCCGGGCCGGGGTTAACGTAACGCTGGTAGAAAAATCCCCTTTCCTGGGAGGCAAGGTGGCCCGGTTGTACCGCTATTACCCGCGCTTTTGCTCACCCCGGTGTGGGTTGGAGGTACTGATGGCGCGTTTGCTGGCTACGGGAAGGGTAACGGTGCACACCTTGACCGAGGTAACCGGTGTGCGTGGTACCGCCGGTAACTTTACGGTGGAACTTTTAAAACAACCCCGTTACGTCAAGAATACCTGCACCGGGTGCGGTGCTTGCCTTGAGGTTTGCCCGGTGGAGGTAGCACCCTCTGCAGCATTGCCACCGGGCAGGCAGCGGGCCATTGAAGGCCCGGGGTTATTTCCCTATCCTCTTAACTATGCCGTCAACCGTGTGTTTTGTCGTGGTAAATCCTGCAGCCGGTGTGTGGAAGTCTGTCCGGCTGGGGCCATTGACCTGGACCAGGAGGAAGACAGGCTGAGCATTGGTGTGGACGCGATCATTCTGGCTGCGGGTTGGGAACCTTACGATGCCGGACGGATTAACAATTACGGCTACGGGCGTTTGCCTGGAGTAATTACCAGCATGGACCTGGAGGTTCTGGCCCGTCCGGACGGACCAACTGGTGGCCAGTTAATCCGGCCTCACGATAAAAAGCCCGTAAGGCGGGTGGCCTTTATCCAGTGTGCCGGCAGCCGTGATAAACAGCACCTGGCTTATTGTTCCGGTGTATGCTGTGCGGCCACATTAAAACAAATTGATTACGTACGGGCGGTGGCGCCGGAAGCCGGCATTTTTGTCTTTTATATGGACATCCGTACTCCGGGCAACCTGGAAGAACTGTACCGCCGGGCACGGGAAGAACACGGTGCAGTTTTTATCCGGGGTAACCCCTATGCAGTGGAATGGGACCCTGTGGCAGAAGAACTGGTCGTCACGGCTGATGATACCTTAAGTGGTTCACGGGTGGCGGTACGGGCCGAACTGGTGGTACTGGCCACCGGTATGGTACCCTGTGCCGTCCCGACTTTTGAGCGCCTGGAAAAGGACACAACCGGCTTTATCACCGGTCACCTACCCTGTTCGCCCATGGAGGTGCGACGCGCGGGTATTTATGTGGCCGGTTGTGCTCAGGAACCGATGGATGTGAGTACAAGCGTCAAAAGCGCTCTGGCTGCAGCAGCGGAATGTCTGGCTACCATCCAGAACCAGTCTGTGGTAGTTCCACCGGTAGTGGAGCGGCACAAGTGCGACCGGTGCGGGCGCTGTGTAGAGGAATGTCCCTACGGTGCCTGCAGCTTTGATACAGACGGTTATCCGGCGGTAAATCCGCTGGCCTGCCGGGGATGTGGTATCTGTCAAGGGGGATGTCCCCTGAGATGTATTTACCTGCCGGGATTCAGTTCCCGGGAAATGGCCGGACTTATAGAAGCGATGGATCCGGGCAGCATGGATGAGCAACCTTGCGTCCTGGCTTTCTTATGTGCCAACGATGCTTACCCGGCACTGGATCTGGCCGGCACCCGGGGGACCAGCTATGGGGCTAATATACTGACGGTCAGGGTTCCCTGTGCCGGAGCGGTGAATGCAGGCTGGATCAATGATGCGTTGCTCAGCGGGATAGACGGTGTACTGGTGGTAGGTTGCCGTACTACGGAGTGCCATTACGGGCGGGGTACATCTCTGGCCGAATCCCGGGTCAACAACTTGCGGGAAACCTTGCAGCGCATGCTGGTGGAACCCGAGCGGGTACAGGTGCTCACCGCCGGTATTGAGGACGGACAGAGCCTGGTGGCAGCAATAAAAAGATTTGTAAAGCAGCTTCAAGAATTAGGTCCCAATCCTTTTAAAGAATGAATTTAAGCCGGAGGTTATCCCCATGCATGAGGATCGTCCCTTCAGGGAAATAACCCTTCAGGATCTGGAACGACTTGATCCGGTTACTCTTCGTACTGCCCGCAGTTGCGCCAACTGCGGACGGTGCGGTGGAGCCTGCCTTGCCCGTATCCGGGACCTTTCGCCTGCCCGCGTGCTGCGTCTATTGCAGCTCGGCCGGCTGGACGAGGTGCTAACTTCCCGTTTTCTCTGGTCGTGTATCGGCTGCCGGCGGTGCAGCCGGTGTTGCCCCCAGGAACTCGATGTGGCCACGGCAGTGGTGCGGCTGCGGCGCCTGGCAGCAAGACATCCCCGGGCCACCTTTCCTGAACATTTGTTGCGATTGCTATGTAGCTAGATAAGTCATAAAACTCTGGTATCAGCAGCCTGGCGAAGCCCGTCACCCTTTAATTTAAAGCAGGCGGCCTTTCAAGTAACGCCTTGTGGGCGCATACGCCCTTTCCATAATCACCGCCGTGCACATGCGCTCCGCCATAGGGGAACTGTTGAAAGCTACGACGTAATTAATGGGCTACTGGATAGCCCTCCTAGCGGTGCGGGGGGAAAGCACCTGGACTGCATCCTGAATGCGGCTTACGCCGCAGGAATTCTTGTGGCCGCTGCCGGTCTTCTGGCTGCCGCCCAGTGTGCCAGGCAGAAAAAAAAAGCAAGAAGGAAAAATTCCCATCCATCTAGAATATGTAGCCAAAGATAAAAAACCTGTCCGGTAGAGAACTTAGAAGTGCGGGTGGCTTAATTTCAACAGATTATCCACGTTTTTGAAGTTTAACGTACTCTCCGGAAACAACTTTTAACTTGAAGGGAGAATCAATATGAAAAGCGGGGCAGAATTTGGAGAATCAATATGAAAAGCGGGGCAGAATTTGGAGAATCAATATGAAAAGCGGGGCAGAATTTATTGAAGAAATTAAGGAGTTTAAGCCGTTAATTTATTGCAGGGGTAAAAAAGTTGAGGGCTTCCTGCGCCACCCTGTGCTCCGGCCGATAATCAACGCTGCCAAAGCAACCTACGACCTTGCCATGGCCCCTGAGAACGCGGAACTCATGACCACCATCTCACCCCTCACCGGAGAAAGATGTAACCTGCTCTCGGCCCTGTTCCAAAGCAGGGTAGAATTGGTGAAAACCGTGAAGCTACGCCGGTGGTGGCATAACACCACCGGCACTTGCACTGCCGGGAGGTGCGCCGGGACGTGTGTGGCCAACGCCATTTACCACTGCACCTTCCTGCTGGACCGGGAATACAATACCGAGTGTACAGAAAGAAGACAAGATATGCGCGGCGGGAGTAATGTGTGTTAAAGGCGACCGGAGCAAGGGGCCTGCAGGGCAGAAGGACCCTGATCTCTACCTGCGGGTGGTCGGTAAGAACGAAAAGGGGATAACGGTGCGGGGGGCTAAGGCCCACCAGAGCAACGGCGCTTTAGCCCACGAGATTTTGGTCATGCCCTTTAGGGCTCTGGCGAAGGCGAAAAGGACTATGCCGTCTCTTTTGCCGTGAAAAACGGCACCAAAGGGCTCATCCATATCTGGCAGCACAACCTCCACGACTCCCGGCGGCTGGTAGCCGATGACATGGACTTGGGCAGCATCTTGTACGGGCTGGAGTACCACGGACCTGCCTACCTTAAATCCACCTTGCCTGCTAGCCACTGCCATAAATGGCGGCGGCTTTTTTTTGGCCGGTCAGTTAATAGGAGTTTCACAACGATTGTTCCGTGTTACCAGAGTGATGAAGTACCCGGTAATTTAACGCTGTTCGTTTTTTGCGCATTTTTCTAAAGCGCCGCAGAAATAGTTACGGCGGGCACGTTTAAAAAACGGTTACGATTGAAGGTACTCGCAGTGGGGATATACGTATGTATGCACCGGCGCCGGACCCTGGCATTTTTATTGCGGAGTTAAAATTCTGATTGTAATTCCTTGGCAAAAATTTTTAAGGGAGGGACCCTGATGGCTCCGAGCGAAGAGGAAATGCTTGACATGTACCGGAAAATGCTATTAATCCGCAAGTCCACCAAAAGCGAGATTATGGTGGGGCTCGGTGAAGAGCCGGCAGAAGTGCTGGCGGTAATGAACGACCTGAGAGAGGCCGGCTGCGACTATATCACCATAGGGCAATACCTGCAGCCCACCCCTGGCCGCCTGCCGGTGCACGGTTATGTTGCTCCGGCGATGTTCCGCTGGTACGAGGAACAGTGCCTCCGGAAAGGCTTCCGGAAGGCGGACTGCGGCCCGCTGGTACGCAGTTCCTACACGCCCGGCCTCTTGTCTGACCCGGCGGGGGCCGCCGTTACAGGACACCGGATCCTGCGGGTTTCCGGCAATAAGAGCGTGGGGAGGTACGCCAATGAGTCAACTTTTTGACGACAAGGCCGGCACTTACGACGAGTGGTACCTGACCCCCGCCGGTCGTTTCGTGGACCGGCTGGAAAAGGAGGCGGTACTGGCTTACCTGGAACCGCGTCCGGGAATGAGCGTGCTGGACGTAGGTTGCGGTACGGGCAACTATTCCCTGGAGCTGGCCAGGCGGGGGTTGAAAGTGACGGGCCTGGACATTTCACCGGGAATGCTGGCGAAGGCCCGGGCGAAAGCCCAGGCAGAGGGATTGCCGGTGGAATTTGTCCAGGGAGATGCCGTGCAACTGCCTTTTCCGGACGATAGCTTCGACGGCGTTATTTCCGTGTCCGCCATGGAATTCGTGCCGGACCTGGGTGCAGCCCTGCAGGAAGCCTACCGGGTCCTGAAGCCCCGCGGCAGGCTGGTGGTGGGGCTGATCGGCAGGGACAGCAGCTGGGGTCGTTTTTACGCGGAAAAGGCCCGCCGGGACCCGGACAGTGTTTTCAACAGGGCCCGGCTGTACACCCTGGATGAGCTGCGGTGTGCCATGCCGGGTGATGCGGTTCGCGCCCGGGCGGTATTATTCACCCCGCCCGGCTTCGACTACGAGCAGGAAGAGGCCGCGTGGCAAATTGAAGCTGCTGCCGTTGCGGCTGGCCGCACCGACGGCGGGTTTATCTGTGCGGTATCCATTAAATTTAATTAATCTTATCTACTCGGGGAAAGGGTGGCTCTCCTGTTTCAGATCACCAAATTTTACACTTTACAATCGGCATAACTTTCAAAAGCTTCCGGGGGTATACTGAAATATATTGTATACTTGCGTTTACCCTATTTCCGGGACCTGTAGATTTTAATATAATAACATCAAGTTAATAATAAACAGGCCAACGGTTCAGGTTGTATTTATTGCAACCTGAGTATTTTTTGTTTTGCCTTGTTTTGGGGGAGGTTTTCATGGGTTTAAAAATCACCGATACTACCCTGCGCGATGGCCACCAGAGCCTCTGGGCCACCCGCATGCGTACTCAAGATATGCTGCCCATCCTGGAAAAACTGGATGCGGTAGGCTATCATTCCCTGGAAGTGTGGGGCGGGGCCACTTTTGACGTTTGCATGCGTTATTTGAACGAAGATCCCTGGGAACGTTTGCGGACTTTAAAAAAGCACATTAAGCGCACGCCCTTGCAGATGCTTTTGCGTGGTCAGTCCCTGGTTGGCTACCAGCATTATCCCGATGATGTGGTCGAGGCCTTTATTAATAAGATGGTGGAGAACGGCATAGATATTATCCGCATCTTTGACGCCTTGAACGACCTGCGCAACTTTGAAGCACCCATGCGGGTGGCTTCAAAGACGGGGGCACACATCCAGGCGGCGGTGGTTTATACCATCAGCCCGGTACACACCACCGAGCACTATGTGGAAACGGCGGTCAGCCTGGCCCAGATGGGAGCTCATTCCATCTGCATTAAAGATATGGCCGGGCTGCTCACCCCTTACAAAGCTTACGAACTGGTAAAACTGATTAAGGAACGGGTCGGTCTGCCCGTACAGCTTCACAGCCACTACATTGGCGGCCTGGCCCTGGGGGCCTATCTCAAGGCGGCCGAGGCGGGTGTGGATGTGGTGGATACTGCTTCGGTGCCCCTGGCCTTTGGTTCTTCCCAGCCCCCGGTGGAAACCGTGGTCCGTGCCCTGCAGGGCACGCCCTACGATACCGGGCTGGAACTGGGCCTGCTGTTTGAAATTGCCGCTTACTTTGAAGACCTGCGCAAGTCCCTGGGTTACGAGCGTGGGGTCACCCGTATCAACGACATGCGGGTCTTTGAACACCAGGTGCCCGGGGGGATGATTTCCAACCTGGTTACCCAGCTGGAAGAACAAAAGGCCCTGCATCGCCTGCCCGAGGTGCTGGCGGAAATTCCCCGGGTGCGGGCGGAACTGGGTTACCCTCCCCTGGTCACTCCCACCAGCCAGATCGTGGGCACCCAGGCCGTTTTGAACGTTCTCGCCGGAGAACGCTACAAGCTTATCCCCGGTGAGGTGCGGGCCTACGTTGAAGGGCTCTACGGCAGGCCGCCGGCCCCCATAGATCCGGATGTGGCCCGAAAGATTTTGGGGGACAAAGAACCCATTACCTGCCGTCCCGCCGATTTACTGGAACCCAAAATGGATAAAATAAGAGAAGAGATCAAACACCTGGCGAAGTCGGAAGAAGATTTCATTTCCTACGCCCTGTTTCCCCAGGTGGCGAAGCGATTCTTTGAAAACCGCAGCCGGCCGGGTCAACAGCCCGTGGATTCTGCCGCACCCTTGCGGCCGGGAACACGGGGGCAAGAGGCCGGCCGTAAGGAGGAAGGGAGCATGAACTTAGAGGAAATCAAGGAGTTAATTAAACTAATTGACCAGACGGCCATTGCCGAGTTATCCCTGGAGAGTGCGGGGGTGAAGGTGGCCATAAGGAAGGCCGGCGCACAAGGAACAATGCCTGCACCTGCGGGTGATGACTCCCCGGGGCCGCCGCCGGCCCGGGAAACGGCTGCCCCGCCGGCACCGGCCCCGAAAAAAAACGTTGATCCTACGGGCCTTGCCGTGATCAGGGCTCCCATGGTAGGCACCTTTTACCGCGCCCCGGCACCCGATGCCCCGCCCTTTGTCCAGGTGGGGGATGTGGTGGAGAAGGGTCAGACGCTGTGTATTATTGAGGCCATGAAGCTGATGAACGAAATTGAATCCGAGGTGGCCGGTGAGATTGTAGACATCCTGGTGGAAAACGGCCAGCCCGTGGAGTACGGGCAGGAGCTGTTTTTGATCCGGGAAAAATAGATGGGCAGGGAGCAGGAATGTTTAAAAAAATACTGATTGCAAACCGGGGAGAAATTGCCTTAAGGATCATTCGGGCCTGCCGGGAGATGGGCATTAAAACTGTTCTGGTATATTCCGAAGCCGACAGGGACAGCCTGCCGGTGCGTATGGCCGATGAGGCCTACTGCATTGGCCCGGCCCCGGCAGCCAGAAGTTACCTCAATATCACCAACATTATCAGTACGGCCATGGTTTCCGGGGCGGATGCCATCCACCCCGGTTATGGTTTTCTGGCGGAGAACGCCGGGTTTGCGGAAATCTGCGAAAGTTGCGGCCTGACCTTTATCGGCCCCCCGGCTTCCGCCATGGAAAAAATGGGCGCCAAGGCCGTGGCCCGGGAAACGGTGCTAAAAGCCGGGGTACCGGTGGTACCCGGTTCCTCCGGTGTGCTCCGGGACGTGCAGGAGGCCCTGGAGGTGGCGGAAGAAATTGGCTACCCCGTGCTGGTTAAAGCTTCTGCCGGCGGCGGGGGCCGGGGCATGCGGGTGGCTCAGGGCCCCGAGGACCTGATCCGGGCGGTACAGACGGCCCAGGCGGAAGCCCAGGCGGCCTTTGGCAACGCTCAGGTTTATGTGGAGAAATATGTGGACGAACCCCGCCATATTGAATTTCAGATCCTGGGCGACAAGCACGGCAATATCGTCCATCTGGGTGAACGGGATTGCTCAATTCAGCGGCGCAATCAAAAGATGATCGAGGAATCCCCTTCTACAGCTCTTACCCCGGAATTGCGCCGGGAAATGGGTGAAATGGCGGTAAAGGCCGCCCGGGCCGTGGGTTATTATAACGCCGGGACCGTGGAATTCCTGCTGGACAAGCACCTGAACTTTTATTTCATTGAAATGAACACCCGCATTCAGGTGGAGCATCCGGTTACCGAAATGGTTACCGGCATTGATTTGATCAAAGAACAAATACGCCTGGCGGCTGGAGAACCCCTGGGCTATACCCAGGAAGACATTCAAATCCGGGGCTGGGCCATTGAATGCCGGATTAACGCCGAGGATCCCGCCCGCAACTTTGCTCCTTCCCCGGGACTGATTACTGCTTACCTGCCTCCCGGCGGGCCGGGGATCCGCCTGGACAGCGCGGCCTACCCCGGCTGGAAGGTGCCCCCTCATTACGATTCCATGATCGCCAAGCTGGTTGCCTGGGGCCAGGACCGGGATGAAGCCATTGCCCGGATGCAGCGGGCACTTGGGGAGTTTATCATTGAGGGGATCAAGACCACCATTCCCTTCCATCAGCGGGTGCTGCATAACGCCTTTTTCCGCCGGGGTGAGATTTACACCAACTTCATTCAGCGCCGCATCCTGATGGACTAATTGGTTGCAGATGCCCTATCGTTCTGATATAATGGGGGGCGTGGAGGTAAAATATGACAAGCAACGGGGAGGTTTATTAATGATGGAAAATAAGGAAGTGGTGGTACGGGAAGAGCAGACCAGCCTGGGTTCCATCCGGATTGCCGATGAAGTAGTGCGGGTCATTGCCGGCCTGGCCGCCACGGAAGTCCCGGGTGTAGCCGGAATGAGCGGCGGGGTGGTAGGCGGCATAGCCGAGATGCTGGGCCGCAAGAATCTGTCCAAAGGTGTGAAAGTGGAGGTAGGAGAAAAAGAAGCGGCGGTAGACCTGTTTGTCATCGTGGAATACGGCATTCGCATTCCCGATGTGGCGCTTCAAATCCAGGAAAATGTAAAAAAAGCCATTGAGTCCATGACCGGCCTTTCGGTGGTCGAAGTTAATGTCAACATCCAGGGGGTAGCCTTCAGCCAGGAGGGTAAAGAGGAAGAACACCGGGTCCGTTAAGGTTTAGTGGAAATGGTGAAATATAGGCATAGGGGGTTACATTTTTATGGGACCCTTTGACCGCGGCCTCCTGGTGATCTATACTTTTGTCATTACACTGGCTTTGGGCTGGGCTATGGCTGCCGTGACGGGTCTTATTGCGCCTTACCGGGTGTGGGGCGGGCTGAACATGGTCATCGGGCAACCGCAGGCCGTCATTGCCCTTCTAGGCCTGTTTATTTTAGGCGGCGCCCGCCTGTTTTGGGTAGGGGTACGCCCACGCCGCCGGCAGGCGGTGGTTCACGAGGCGGCCCTGGGACAGGTGCGTATTGCCCTTACCGCCATCCAGGACCTGGTGGAAAAGGTGGCTCTGGCGCAAAACGGGGTGCGGGAAGCCGGTGCCAGGGTCTACCCGGGCAAAGAGGGCATCCGCATTGGTATACGGGTGGCGGTAACCCCGGACATAAACATTCCCGCCGCTGCCGCCATGGTCCAGGAACAGGTGAAAAATCGGGTGCTGGAGGTTACCGGGGTGACGGTGCAGGACGTTGCCATTACGGTCAAAAGTATTTCCGCCCGTAAACCCCGGGTGGAATAAATGGGGTGTATTCAACCGATGGATGCATATACCCTTGCGGAATTATGGAAGCGGCACCGGGGTAAGATTACCGGTGTCATTTTAGGTCTGGCCTTTGGCTGGTTTGCCATTATCTATGGGATTCTTAAGGCCCTTTTTGTGGCCGCATGTGTTTTTGCCGGCTACTATGTGGGGAAACGGCTGGATGAGCGGGTGGATTTCCGGGAACTGTTTTCCCGGTTGTTCCAGGAGAGATGAAGCATTTTGTTGAAAGCGGGAGGGTCTGGGTATGGGCAGAAGGCAGGCCAGGGAAGCGGCACTGCAGGTTCTCTACCAGGTAGATGTAGCACGGGTTGATCCCGAAGAAGCCCTCAATCACTTACGGGAAATGGCTTCCCAAAACCCCGGGGACTTTGATGAAAGTGATCAAGTAAACGAAAAAGATGCGGAAATAGCTTACCTGAGCCCTAAGGACATGCTTTTTGCCCGTGAACTTGTTGCTGGCACCCTGAACCATCTGAAAGCCTTTGATCAGGTCATTGCCCGTTTAAGCCGGGACTGGCCGCTATACCGTATGGCTGCGGTGGACCGGAATATCATGCGCCTTGCGCTGTTTGAAATTTTCCACCGGGAGGACATCCCCAACAGCGTGGCGGTAAATGAGGCGGTGGAACTGGCCAAAACCTTTGGAGGACCGGATTCCAGTCGTTTTATTAACGGTATTCTCGGCCGGGTGGTAAAGGATCCGTTATCCTATTATCCACCGGAAGGGGAGATGGGGTAGGCCTCCCTTTTCTTTTTGCAGGTTTCGTTCATAAGTTATGCGGGGCGGCAGGAATTTGCCGGCGTAGCGAGAATAATAAGATAATTGTTTCATAATGTTTTATATTTATAGAACATGCTAAGGGAGGGGGAGAATCATTAATGTTCAAAATTTTAGAGAAACAGGTGTTTTCGCCCATTATCAAGCAAATGGTTATTGAAGCACCCAGGGTAGCCAGGAAATGTCAGCCGGGTCAATTTGTTATTTTGCGCATTCACGAAGAAGGTGAGCGTATTCCACTGACCATTGCAGACTTCGACCGGGAAAAGGGTACCATTACCATTGTCTTTCAGGAGGTCGGCAAAACCACCAAACAGCTTGGTACACTGGAAGCGGGAGATTACATCAAAGACTTTGTCGGACCTCTGGGGACCCCTTCCCATATTGAAAACTTCGGTACGGTCATATGCGTCGGTGGTGGTGTAGGGATAGCTCCGGTGTTCCCCATTGCCCGGGCGTTGAAAGAAGCAGGCAATCATGTGATCAGCATCATCGGTGCCCGCACCAGGGAACTGCTATTCTGGGAAAATCGGATGCGGGAAGTTTCCACCGAGCTTTTTGTGACCACCGATGACGGTTCCTATGTGCGTAAGGGTTTTGTTACCGATGTCCTGAAAGAAATTATTGACGAACGGGGCAAGGACAACATCAACCTGGTGCTGGCCATCGGTCCCCAGCCCATGATGCGGGCCTGTTGCAATGTTACCAAAGATTACGGCATCAAAACCATTGTCAGCCTGAACGCGCTGATGGTGGACGGTACGGGGATGTGTGGTTGTTGCCGGGTGACCGTGGGCGGCCAGACCAGGTTTGTTTGTGTGGATGGTCCTGAATTCGACGGTCACCAGGTGGACTTTGCTGAACTGGCCCGTCGTTCGGCCACCTTCCGGGCAGAAGAACAGCGGGCACTAGAGCGTCATACATGCCAGTGCGGATGTGGAGGTGGCAAATAATGGCTGAGAAGAAAGAGATAATTCCCAAAAAACATCCGATGCCTGCCCAGGAACCCGTTGAGCGGATCAGAAATTTCAACGAAGTAGCCCTGGGTTATGACGAAGAAACTGCGGTGGCGGAAGCCAAGCGCTGCCTGCAGTGTAAAAAGGAGCCCTGCCGGCAGGGCTGTCCGGTGGAGGTAGATATCCCCGCGTTTATTAAGCTGGTGGCCGAGCGGGATTTTGCGGGCGCCATTAAAAAGATCAAGGAGAAGAACGCCCTTCCCGCTGTTTGCGGCCGGGTTTGCCCGCAGGAAAACCAGTGTGAGAAATACTGCACCCTGGGCAAAAAACACGAGCCCGTGGGTATCGGGCGTCTGGAACGCTTCTGTGCCGACTGGGAGCTGGCCCGGGGTGTGCTGCCCCAGGAGGTGGCCCCGCCCACCGGTTTTAAAGTGGCGGTGGTTGGTTCCGGCCCGGCGGGTCTTACCTGTGCTGCCGACTTAGCCAAACTGGGTCACAGGGTGACCGTTTTCGAAGCCCTGCATGTAGCCGGCGGTGTGCTCATGTACGGCATTCCCGAGTTTCGCCTGCCCAAGCGGGTGGTACAGGCCGAGGTAGAGAACTTGAAAAAGCTGGGTGTAGAAATCATTACCAATGCGGTGGTCGGCAAGTTTGCCACCGTGGATGAGTTGATGGAGGAAGAGGGCTTTGACGCCGTATTTATCGGCACCGGTGCCGGCCTGCCGTATTTCATGAACATTCCCGGGGAGAATTCCTGCGGCGTTTATTCCGCCAACGAATTCCTCACCCGGACCAACTTGATGAAGGCCTACCTCTTCCCCGAGTGGGATACCCCCATCAAGGTGGGCAGGAAAGTGGCCGTAATTGGCGGCGGCAATGTGGCCATGGACGCGGCCCGCACTGCCCTGCGGCTGGGGGCGGAAGAGTCCTGGATTGTTTACCGGCGTTCCGAAAAAGAACTGCCCGCCCGCCACGAGGAAGTGGAACACGCCAAAGAAGAAGGAATCAAGTTTGCCTTTTTGACCAATCCCGTGCGCATTCTGGCAGATGAAAACGGCTGGGTGAAGGGTATGGAGTGCCTGCGCTATGAACTGGGCGAGCCCGATGAATCCGGCCGGCGGCGGCCGGTGCCCATCCCCGGTTCCGAGTTTGTCATGGATGTGGACACGGTGGTAGTGGCCATCGGCCAGGCCCCCAACCCGCTGGTACCCAGGACCACCAGGGGCCTGGAGCTGGGCAGAAAAGGCAATATAGTGGCCGACCCGCAAACCGGGGCCACTTCCAAGCCCGGTGTTTTTGCCGGCGGCGACGTGGTTACCGGCGCCGCTACGGTTATCCTGGCCATGGGGGCCGGACGAATCGCGGCCCGGTCCATCCACGATTATTTGATGAAGAAGAAGGCTTAGATTTTTAGCAAAGATGAACGGACGGCGGCCTTTCCCTCCGGCTACGCCATTGCCGCGGGGGACGACCGCCGCCCGAAGGGTTTTTGATAATAATGGTAATTGTCCAACAATAATTAATGAGACAAAAAGTGAGAATAATACGGAGCTTGTAGTTAGATGCTCAAGTTGCTCACCGTAAGCGAACTTACCGGCCACATCAAAAACCTCCTTGATAATGACCCGCTTTTGCTGAACCTCTGGGTAAAAGGAGAGATTTCCAACTGTAAACAGGCGGCCAGCGGTCACCTTTACTTTACCCTGAAGGATGAGTTCTGTTCCATTAAGGCGGTAATGTTTCGTTCCCGGGGGCGCCGCCTCCTTTTTCAACCGGAAGACGGGATGGCTGTGCGTGTGCGGGGCTACGTATCGGTTTATCCCCGGGACGGTACATACCAACTATATGTAGAAGAGATGGAGCCCGAGGGCACGGGTGCCCTTTATCTGGCCTTTGAACAGTTGAAACAAAAACTGGAAAAAGAGGGCCTGTTTGCACCGCAACATAAAAAAAAGCTGCCCCTTTTACCCCGCCGCATTGGCATCGTTACTTCGCCCACCGGAGCGGTACTGCGGGATATGGTCAAAATTATCCGGCGGCGCTGGCCGGGCCTGCAGATCATTTTTGTGCCCGTGTCGGTGCAGGGGGAAAGCGCTCCCCGGGAGGTTACCCGGGCATTGCACTGGCTGAATCGCCTGAAGGCCTGTGATGTGATTATTGTAGGCCGTGGAGGCGGGTCACTGGAGGAGCTATGGGCCTTCAACACTGAGATGGTGGCCCGGAGCATTTTTGCTTCCGATATCCCGGTAATATCAGCCGTCGGCCATGAAACCGATTTTACCATTGCCGACTGGGTTGCGGATGTACGGGCTCCCACCCCTTCGGCGGCGGCGGAAATGGTGGTCCCGGTCCGGGAGGAAATGGCCCGCTACCTGGGTCTTCTGGAAGGGCGCCTGTTGCGGGCCATACGGGAAAAATTGCAAACCTGCCGGGCAAGGCTGGATGCCTGCCGTCAGAGCAGGGTACTCCGTTACCCGGTGGATGTTCTCTGTGGTTTCCGGGGACAAATGGTGGACGATCTATTCCGCCGCTTAAACCGGGCCATGGAGCAATATCGCCTGCGCCAGCAAAGCCGTCTGGCGTTGCTGTCCGGCCAACTGCAGGCCTTGAGTCCGCTGGCCACCCTTGCCCGGGGGTACAGCATTTGTACCCGTTCAGACACAGGTGAGGTGGTGCGGCGGGCCGGGGAGGTTGCACCGGGGGAGAAGGTACAGGTAGAGCTCTATCGCGGCCGTCTATGCTGCCAGGTGGAGGAATCAATTATAGAGTAAGTAAATGTTCGGTAAAACCGCTTTTTTAACTACAGGGGCACGGCGTTGTCCGTAGCGTATGAGTGAGCGGATAACGCCTGCCTTAGGCGGGTGACTAAACAGACGCCCATGATGCTTTCAGCGTCACCAGGAGAAGATGAAAATCGCTGCCGTTTTGCACGTAAGCGAGCGACATTGAGCCGAGCAGATGCCAAACTTAGCGAGACCGAGGGCGGAGGCGGGGCCGAGGGCATGGATGCCCGAGGCCGGCCCCTGAGGCATGGATGCCGAATGGGCCGGGAACCCCGCCGAAGTCCGAGGTCGAGCGCTAGTTTGGCCTGCGAGGCGAACGGAGCGAGCGCGTGCAAACGGTAGGCAATTACTTTTTTCAGGGTATTTAAATAGAGGAAATGTAAAGGGGGAGGCTAAACATGGCAGCGACACTTATTGATGGGAAAAAGGTGGCGGCGGAGATCCGGGAAGAGGTTAAGGCCGAAGTGGCCCAGTTGAGGGAACGGGGTATTATCCCCAAGCTGGCCGTGGTCCTGGCCGGTGACGATCCGGCCTCCGTGGTCTATGCCCGGTCCAAGGAGAAATCCTGTGCCAATGTGGGCATCGAGTTTGAGCTTTTCACCTTGCCCGGCAACGCGCCCGAAGAAGAATTGCTGGCGCTCATCGACCGCTTGAACAGGGACGACAGCGTACACGGGATTATGATTGAATTGCCCCTGCCCAAACACATGAACAAGCAGCGGGTGCTGGAAGCCGTGTCGCCGAAAAAGGACGTGGATGGCGTCCACCCCATCAACCGGGGTTACATTTTAAGCGGCGGGGACGGCCTGTTCCCGGCCACACCCCAGAGCTGCATTGAAATCATGCTCCGTACCGGCATTGAAATCAAGGGTAAAAATGCCGTGATTGTGGGCCGGGGCGAGACGGTCGGCAAACCCCTCATCTTCATGATGCTCAACCAGAATGCCACCGTTACCGTGTGCCATACCAGGACCGCCGATCTGGCCTACCATACCCGCCAGGCCGACATTCTCATTGCCGCCGTCGGCAAACCAAGAATGATCAAGGCCGACATGATCAAACCCGGAGCAGTGGTGGTGGATGCCGGTATCAACCAGGTGGAGGGCGGCATTTGCGGTGACGTGGACTTTGAAAACGCCAAGGAGGTAGCCGGGGCCATCACCCCTGTGCCCGGCGGTGTGGGCAGCCTGACCACTGTGCTGATTCAAAAGAACGTGCTCAAAGCCATCAAGCTGCAGGGGAAGATTTGAGGAGGTGTTTTTTGGTGAGCGAGATTTTTGATTTTCCCTTTCGCAGGATACTGGCGGTAGCTGCTTCCGACGCCCCAACTCCCGGTGGGGGCAGCGTTTCCGCCATAGTGGGTGCCCTGGGGGTGGCCATGACGGCCATGGTCGGCAACCTCACGGTGGGCAAGCCCAAATTTGCCGATGTGGAGCCCCAGGTCAAGGAAATTACCGGCGCGGCTTACTTTATCATTAACAAACTGGAAAAGCTGGTGGCGGCCGATATTGCAGCCTTCGGCAAGTTCATGGAAGTCTACCGGATGCCCAAAAACACCGAGGAAGAAAAGGCCAGGCGGGAAGAACTGATGCAAAAGGCCCTGAAAACGGCCACTGACACTCCCATGGAAGTGGCCCGCACCCTCCTGGAGGCCCTGGAGATTACCGAAAGGCTGGCTAAGATTGGCAATAAAATGGCCATCAGCGATGCGGGCGTGGCCGCCTACATATGTGAAGCGGCCATCAACGCCGTACTTCTGAGTGCCGACATCAACATCCCCATGATTAAAGACCAGGACTATGTCAAGGGCATTCTGGCAGAAAAGGAAAGGATCGTTTCCGAGGCCAAACGGTTAAAGGATGCGGCTGTGGCCGTGGTCCAGGAAAGAATGAAGTAAAGAACCTCCCGATTTCATTTTGACGGGCGGGTCTGCCGGCAGCAGGCGGATCCGCCGGTCGTTTTATACATGGTTTAATTTATTTTAGCTAATAAAAAGTCACCTCGTTTAACTTGATCCAGCCCAGCAGGTCCAGCAGATCTACCAGTTGATCAAATAATTGCTTTTGTTCCTCCAGGGAGAGTTCTTCTATTGCCCGCACCAGTTCCTCTATCCGGGACATATTTTCACCCCCCTGATACATACGATAAGCAATGCCCGCTCCTTTGTCAAATCATCCACAAACAAAACGGGTATTTGTGCTGCCGGCCATTTGTGGTAAGATAGGGGCCAGGAGGGTCATCAATGTCCGCAAGCCAGACCCGCTACCGGGTTTATTCGGAATTCCTGAAGGAAAAATTCGGGGGCAAAGTATACAAGTTGCCCATCAACCTCCCCGGAACCTGTCCCAACCGGGACGGCACAATAAGCACCGGGGGGTGTATCTTCTGCGACGAGGAGGGGGCGGGTTTTGAGTGCCTGCCCAGCAGCCTTTCGGTAGAGGAACAGCTGGCAGCCAACCGGGAGTTTTTCCGCAAGCGCTACAAGGCTGATAAATTCATCGCCTATTTCCAGGCTTTTACCAACACTTACCTGCCCTTTGAGCGCTTCCGGGAGTATGTCCTGGCTGCTGCCGGCGGGGAAGACATGGTGGGCATTTCCATTTCCACGCGCCCGGACTGCATCAACGACCGTTACCTGGATTTCCTGGCGGAAGTGGGCCGGGAAAAAAATCTGGTTATGGACATCGAACTGGGGCTGCAGACAGTCAATTACCATTCCCTGTTGCGGGTAAACCGCGGGCATACCCTGGCCGAGTTTATCGATGCGGTGCAGCGCATCAAAGAGCGGGAGCTGGAAATCTGCACGCACCTGATCCTCAACCTGCCCTGGGACGATATGGTTGACGTGATCGAAAACGCCAAGATTCTCTCCGCCCTGCAGGTGCAGTATGTAAAGCTCCACTCCCTTTACGTTGTCCGGGATACCGTACTGGGGGAAATGTACCGGCGCGGGGAGTTTTCCATCATCCCTATGGAGGAATACGTGGACCGGGTGGTCACATTTCTGGAATACCTGCACCCGGATATCGTCATCCAGCGCCTGGTCGGCCGCGGCCCCTATGACCGGGTGCTTTTCTCCAACTGGGGAGTGAGCTGGTGGCAGGTAAAGCAAAGGATTGAAGCCAGGCTGGAAGAACTGAACACCTGCCAGGGGCGACTCTGCGACTATTTAAACGGCCCGGCGTTGCGGAAGAGATTTCCCTGCGGGCCGGAGTAGACACCATCACGCTTTCAGCGTCGTAACTTTTCAGTAAAACCGTTACCACCGGCACGGTGCCGCGTTGTCCAAAGCGAACGACTTGCGGAGCGCTGGTTACAGCACCCGGCGAAGCGAGGGTAACCGGACTGCGGCGCGAAACCAGCGGCACCGAAATATAGCTTTAGCAAAGACAACTTAACTGAAACGGCAAAAAGATGACAGTAAGGTGCAACTGCCATGCCGCATTTGCAGCGCCGCTAGTCCGGTCCGAAGCAAGCCGCGGTGCTGTCAGCGCGGAGCACTGGAGTGAGCGTGGACAACGCGGCACCATAACGGGGTTATTGAACATTTACTCATCTTCACTGCCGTTTTGCACGTAAGCAAGCGACATTGAACCGAGCAGATGCTGAAGAGGTTCACTATTGAAGCGAGGTATAGCCATGAAAAAACTAACCTTTGAAGAAGCGCTGGCCAGACTGGAAGCAGTGGTACGGGAACTGGAAGAAGGACAGTTGCCTCTGGAAAAATCCCTGGCCCTTTTCGGGGAGGGGATTACTCTTACGCGTTTCTGTCATCAGGAGCTGGAAAAGGCCGAGGAGCGTATTTCCATACTCACCGCCAATGAAAAGGGAGAACCGGTATTAAAAGATTCCGATCCCTGTCTTGCTGATCTGCTCAATCCGGATAGGAAGGAGTAAGCAAGTTGGATTTTTTGACCGAACTAAAAGCCAGGGCAGCCCTGGTGGACCGGGCACTGGATGAGCTTGTACCGTCAGAAGATACTTATCCGCCTGTAATTCACCAGGCCATACGGTACAGCCTTTTTGCCGGGGGGAAACGGCTGCGGCCCGTCCTGGCCCTGGCAGCGGCCGAAACGGTAGGCGGCAACCCCGCACGGGTATTGCCGGCGGCCTGTGCCCTGGAATTGATCCATACCTATTCTTTGATCCATGACGATTTGCCTGCAATGGATAATGATGATTTCCGGCGGGGAAAGCCGACCTGTCACCGGGTTTATGGTGAAGCGGTAGCCATCCTGGCGGGGGACGCCCTGCTAACTCATGCCTTTGCTCTTCTGGCCAAAAATGCCCAGAACCAGATGGCACCGGCAGAACGGGTGGTGCAGGTTATTGCGGAGGTGGCGGCGGCTGCCGGCACCCTGGGGCTCATTGGCGGGCAGGTGGTGGATACCCTGGCTGCGGACACCGCAGTAGATGCCGCCACCCTGGAGTATATCCACCGCCACAAAACCGGGGCGCTGTACCGGGTGGCCGTGCGGGCAGGGGCCATTTTAGCCGGCGCAAATGAAAAGCAACTGGAGGCCTTGACTATTTACGCCGAGAACCTGGGTCTGGCTTTTCAAATACAAGACGATATCCTGGATGTGGAAGGTGACCCGGCCAGGCTGGGCAAACCCGTGGGCAGCGACGAAAGAAATAAAAAGGCTACTTATCCGGCTCTTTTCGGATTGGATGTGGCCAGGGCAAAGGCCGGGGAAGCGGTCGCGGCAGCCCTGGCCGCCCTGGAGCCTTTTGATGAGCGTGCCGATTTTCTGCGGGAACTGGTCCGGTTTGTAATTGCGCGGGATTTTTAGAGCTTTAAGGAGATTTAGCGCATGGCAATGACCCTGAAGGGTTTGTATATCAACGGCGAGCTACTGCCAACCGGGGGTCATCCTAAAGGTTAGCAGCACCATTTGCTTTTATTTCTGAGCTTATGTTATAATTCATTTCCGAAACTAGAAAGTGGGATAAGTGACGCAGTATCCTAGTCAGGTATGCCTTTTTTGAAGACGGGCCTAAAAATCCGTCGCGGGCACATCGATGAAGTTCCTGGTGCTGGCTGCTGACGCCCAGTCGGGGGCTGGTACTGGGAGTTAAGGAGTGAGGGCGAGCCGCAAAGGCATGCGGGCGTGGACCCTGACTCCGCGGAGACCCAAGTGCGTGGGAAAGCGTAAAAGCCGTACTATGGCTTGGGGTGTGAACCTGCACGTGGTGAAAGCTGCGTGCAGTGTAGCCTGCCTTGAGTGGTAGCGGTGGATGTCGTTGGCAACCGGTACCTCATATCCCCAGTGGGCCCAGGGGAAGGTGGCCGGTGGACTGAAACCGTTACTGCAAAAGAGGCTAGAAAAGGGCCATCCTGCCGGGGAAAACTCCTAGGCTGTCCGGTAACACCGGGGCAGCGCGGGGATTGCAGTGTGGACTAAGTGGTAATCCAGCCCCGGGACCGGCAACGTCCCGGAAGCAGCCCGAAGGGGAAACCGCCGGCCTGGCGACAGCCGGTGGCTGCTTGGGAAAACCTGCTGGACCTTAAGCCACAATATTTACCCGCGCTGCTGTCACTTGTCCCCGTGATACATAACTCTCTTTTCCCTTCCCGTATGAGGTGACTGTATTTGGGAAACAATAAATCTACAGTTTCAGGCCGGTACGTACTTATGGTGGGTACGGCCTCTTTTTTACTGGCCATAATATTTTTTTGGTTTTCAGAATTGCTGGCCGGTAAGGTGAAAAGTCTTTTTTTATCTTTTCTTTTTTTAGTTATAATTATACTGATCGGTATTCTGGCCGATATCGTGGGTACGGCGGTGGCAGCTGCTGAAGAGTCCCCTTTCCATGCCAAAGCGGCCAAACGGGTGCGCGGGGCAAGGGAAGGGGTATATCTGATCCGGAACGCCGACCGGGTGGCCAACATCTGTAACGATGTTATCGGGGATATTGCCGGAACGGTAAGTGGTGCCCTGGGAATTGCCCTGGTTTTGCAAATCTTACTTTACTGGAAGGGTATCAACCAGGCTTTGTTGAATATGATGGTAACCGCTCTCATTGCCGCTTTTACCGTAGGCGGCAAGGCGGCCGGGAAGCGCATAGCCATTTCCCGGGCCAACGAGGTAATTTTTCTGGTGGGAAAGTTGCTGGCTGCCTTTGAACAGTTGACGGGGATAAGGGTGATCAGGAAAAAATACCGTCGGGCGGGCAAATAACACCAGGTACGTCGGGAAGGGGAAAAAATGGGAGACTTGCTTTCAACAATTAATTCTCCGGCGGATCTACGCTCCCTGGATATGGCCGCTTTACAGCAGCTTGCTTCCGAAATCCGGCAGGAGATTATCGAAACGGTGGCCAAAAACGGCGGCCACCTGGCCCCCAATCTGGGGGTGGTGGAACTTACCCTGGCTTTACACCGGGTTTTTCAAACTCCCCGGGATAAAATTATCTGGGACGTAGGCCACCAGTCCTATGTGCATAAGCTGGTTACCGGCCGTCGCCCCGTTTTTCATACACTGCGCCAGTTTGGGGGCATCAGCGGTTTTCCCAGACCCCAGGAGAGCGAACATGATGCCTTTGGTACCGGGCACAGCAGCACCTCCATTTCCGCAGCTTTAGGTTTGGCCCTGGCCCGGGACCTGAAGGGCGACAATTACTCCGTGGTAGCGGTGATCGGGGACGGGGCAATGACCGGGGGCATGGCCTTTGAGGCTTTAAACCATGCCGGCCACCATAAGACCAGTTTAATCGTTGTTTTAAATGACAACGAGATGTCCATTGCCCCCAATGTAGGAGGGCTTGCCAAATACTTGAGCCGCCTCCGTACCGATCCCATGTATTCCAAAGGCAAGGAAGAACTGGAACAGCTTTTAAAGCGCATTCCAGCCATTGGTCCCCGGGTGGTTAAAGCGGTGGAGCGGGTAAAGGATTCCCTGAAATATCTGGTAGTACCCGGCATGTTTTTCGAGGAACTCGGCTTCATCTACCTGGGGCCGATTGACGGGCACAATATCCAGACCATGATCAATGTCTTCCAGCAGGCCAAAGCCACCAGGGGACCCGTCCTGGTACATGTGCTCACCCGCAAGGGGCGGGGCTACCCGCCGGCGGAGGAGAATGCCGATAAATTTCACGGAGTTGGTCCGTTTGAAGTTAAAACGGGCCAGGTAATTAAAAAGCCGGGGCAGCCTCCTTCCTATACCGAGGTATTTGGGCGCACCCTGGAAGAACTGGGACGCCGGGACAAGCGCATTGTGGCCATTACCGCGGCCATGCCTTCCGGCACCGGTTTGGATCGTTTTGCCGCTGCCTTTCCCGAACGGTTCTATGATGTTGGTATTGCCGAACAACACGCCGTTACCCTGGGCGCGGGCCTGGCAGCGGGCGGATTAAGACCCGTAGTGGCTATTTATTCTACCTTTTTGCAGAGGGCCTACGACCAGGTGCTCCACGATGTCTGCCTGCAAAACCTGCCCGTAACCTTTGCCCTTGACCGGGCGGGCCTGGTCGGGGAAGACGGAGCCACCCATCACGGCGTGTTTGATTTTGCTTACCTGAGATCCATTCCCAACCTGGTGCTCATGGCCCCCGGGGACGAAAACGAACTGCGCCATATGTTAAGAACGGCGCTGGATTACCCGGGACCGACAGTTTTGCGCTATCCCCGGAGTGCCGGTACGGGGTGCCCGCTGGATGAAGAAATTGTCTCCCTGCCGGTCGGGAAGGCCCGGGTGCTCCGGGAAGGAGACGACATTACCCTGCTGGCCGTGGGCACCATGGTTTCCCTGGCCGGGGAGGCGGCTTCCCTTCTGGAACAGCAGGGCATATATGCCACGGTGATTAACGCCCGGTTCGTCAAGCCACTGGATGAGGAATGTATTACCCGCTATGCCCTGCGCACCCGGCAGGTGGTTACCATCGAAGAGCACGTCCTGCAGGGAGGATTCGGCAGCGCCGTCCTGGAACTGCTTGGGGACAGGGGGTTGCGCAACGTCCAGGTCATCCGCCTGGGAATTCCCGATGAGTTCATCGAGCACGGCAGCCGGGCCGTTTTGCTGGCCCGCTGCGGCTTGACCGTGGAAGTGCTGGTTAATACCGTATTAAAGGCCCTGGGCGCAAACAGGGCAAAAACAAAGGTAAAAATTGGGGTGCAATGGCCATGACCGCTGCCAGGCAGCGCCTGGATTTGTTGCTGGTGGAACGGGGACTTTTTGCCAGCAGGGAAAAGGCCAGGGCTGCGGTGATGGCCGGCCAGGTACGGGTGGACGGGCAACCGGTAGATAAGCCGGGCCGGCTGGTGGACCCCCGGAGCCGGATTGAGGTTACCGGGCGGATGCCTTACGTCAGCCGCGGCGGTTTAAAACTGGAAAAAGCCATTCACAGCTTTCAGCTCGATTTTACCGGCCGGGTAGTTCTGGACGTGGGGGCATCCCACGGCGGGTTTACCGACTGTGCCCTGCAGCATGGTGCCCGCCTGGTTATTGCCGTGGATGTGGGATACGGTCAGATGGCCTGGAAGCTCCGCCGCGACCCCCGGGTGGTAATCCTGGAGCGCACCAACATCCGTTACCTCCGGCCGCAGGACCTGCCATGCCTGGCTGACATAGCGGTGGTAGATGTTTCTTTTATTTCCCTGGAGAAGGTGCTGCCCAAACTGCAGGAACTGACCACCGGCGATGCCCTGGGTGTAGCGCTCATTAAACCCCAGTTTGAGGCCGGCCGGGAAAAGGTGGGCAAAAAGGGAGTGGTACGGGACCCGGCGGTGCACCGGGAAGTCATTACTGCCGTTTGCCGGGCCATTAAAGATCTGGGGTGGGGCGTACGGGGTCTTGATTTTTCGCCAATTAAGGGCCCGGAGGGCAATATCGAATTTCTGGTTTGTTTTGACCGGAGTGTCCCCGGCCAGGTAGACCTTTCTTCCACCATCCCGGCGGTGGTGGCGCGGGCCCACGCCGAACTTGACGCCGGTAACAGGGATTAGCCTGCTGCCGGCGGTTTTAGCTAAAAGGAGTGACCCGATGAAAACCATCGGCCTGTTGGTTAACCCGGGTAAACAAAGGGTAGCCCCCCTGGTGGAACAAATTGTTGACTGGCTGACTGCACGGGGTTGCCGGGTGGTGATGACCGTTGATGCGGCCACCGTCCTGGGCCGGCCCGAGCTGGGTCTCCCCCGGGAACAGCTTGTTGGGGAAACCGAAATTCTGCTGGTACTGGGCGGCGACGGTACCCTGTTGCGCTGTGCCCGGGAATCTGCTCCCCGGGGTATACCGCTTCTGGGAATCAATCTCGGCCATCTCGGCTTTCTGACCGAAGTTGATGTTCCGGAACTTTTGCCCGGTTTGGAGAAACTTTTAGCCGGCCAGTACACCATCGAGGAGCGGATGATGCTTGAGGCCAGGGTTATCCGGGAAGGGCTTATAGTGGAACGGGTTATTGGTTTAAACGACGCGGTTATTACCAAAGGAGCCTTTGCCCGGCTCATTTTTCTGGAAACCTATGTTAACGATGATTTCGTCAGCACCTATCCCGCCGATGGCCTGATTGTAGCTACCCCTACCGGTTCCACGGCCTATTCCCTTTCTGCCGGCGGCCCCCTGGTTACCCCGGAGCTGGACCTGATGGTGGTCACCCCCATTTGTCCCCATTCCCTCTGGGCACGACCACTGGTCATTAATGCTGCCAGCCGGGTGCGGGTGATTGTTCGCTCGGAACAGGGGGAAGTAATGTTAACGGTTGATGGCCAGCAGGGCTGCAAATTACAATTTAATGATACGGTGCTGATCCAGCAAGCGGCCCACCGCGCCCGGTTGATCCGGCTGAAAAACCGCAGCTTTTTCTATCTCCTGCGCCAGAAGCTAAGTGAGGGTGAGCGTTTGAATGGTTGCTAGAAGTGCCAGTGCGGTCCAGTGGGCGCAAAGCTTTATTGCTCCGGTGCTGGTGCCCGGTTGCCTGGCGGTGGACGCCACCGCGGGTAATGGCCAGGATACCCTGTTTTTAGCCCGGGGTGTGGGGCCGCAGGGGAAGGTTTTTGCCTTTGACATTCAAATCCAGGCCCTGGAAAAAACCAGGGAAGAGCTGGCCGGGGCCGGTTTGCTGGACCGGGTGATCCTGCTGGCCGCGGACCACCGGGAAATGGCCGCCCATGTTCCCGGTGCCGTGAAGGCAGTTATGTTTAACCTGGGCTATTTGCCCGGCGGGGACCACCGGATCATCACCCGGCCCGAATCCACCCTGGAAGCGCTCAAAGCGGCCCTGTCCCTTTTAGCATCCGGGGGGCGCATTTCCCTGGTGGTTTACACGGGACATCCGGGCGCCGCAGAGGAATTGAGGGTCGTGGAGGAGTTCACCCGGGGCCTTTCTCCCCGCCATTATACGGTGGTAAGGCTATCCTTCTGGAATCGTTCTTCAAGGGCGCCGGTAGTAATTCTTCTGGAAAAGGCGGGTGCAGAAACGTGAAGGCCCGGCGGCAAAGGCAAATCCTTGAGATTATCCGCCAGCAGGTTATCGAAACCCAGGAAGAACTGGCGGAGGCCCTGCGGGCCGCCGGGTTTCCCGTTACCCAGGCAACCGTGTCCCGGGATATCCGGGAGCTGGGATTGGTCAAGGTACCCGGAGAGAACAATACCTTTCGCTATGCCGCTCCCGGTGAAACGCCCCCTTTAAGACGGTATGAACGGTTGAAGAGACTCCTGCGCAGTTCGGTACAGTTCATCGATTTTAGCGAAAACCTGGTGGTGGTAAAGACACTGCCGGGCGAGGCCCAGGGTGTGGCATCGGCCATTGACCAGGCAGCCTGGCCGGAAATCATCGGCACCGTGGCCGGGGACGATACCATTTTGATTATAGTTAAACCGAAAAAACTGGTAAATACAGTTTTGCAACGCTTAAATCAGCTTGCCAGGGGGTGAGGAATTGCTGGTTTCCCTGGATATTCAGGATTTCGGCCTTATTGACCGGCAGACCATTGAATTTACCCCCGGGTTAAATGTACTCACCGGGGAAACGGGGGCGGGAAAATCCATAGTTGTGGAGGCCCTGCAGGTGGCCCTGGGCGGCAGGGCGTGGGCGGAATTTATCCGCACAGGCAGGGAACGGGCCAGGGTTACGGCGGTTTTTGAGATTCACCCGTTAGCTATGCTAAAGGAAAAGCTAAAGGCGTGGGGAATCCCGCTGGAAGACGACGGGATACTGATCATGGCCCGGGAACTGGCCCGGAGCGGGCGCAACATTTGCCGGTTAAACGGGCAGGTGGTTACTTTAAGCGCCTACCGGGAAGCGGGCCAGTACCTGGTGGATGTCCACGGCCAGCACGAAAGCCAGTCGCTCTTTAACCCCGACCGGCACAGGGATCTCCTGGATCGTTTTGGAGGATTGTGGTCCTTGCGGCAAGAGGTGGCCGAAATCTACCACAGGTGGCGTGAGCTTACGTCTCAGCTGGAGGAACTCCGCCGCGGTGCAAGGGACAGGCTGCACCGCCTGGACATGCTTACATATCAGGTCCAGGAGATTGATCGTGCCCGCCTCTCGCCGGGAGAAGAGGAAGCGCTCACCCAGGAGCGCAACCGGCTGGCCAATGCCGGGAAGATTGCGGCCCTGGCCGGCCGGTGTTATCAGACCCTGCATGGAGGAGAGGAAGGCATCCCGGCGGTAATAGATCTCCTGGGCCGGGCCTGCCGGGACCTGGAGGAGCTTTCCCGGCTTGATCCGGAGCTTTTGTCCCTGGCCTCGACCCTGGACGGCGTCTTATACCAGGTGGAGGATGTGGCGCGGGAACTGGCCCGTTACCGGGACGGGGTGGAATTTAACCCCGGCCGCCTGCAGGAAGTGGAGGAGAGACTTTCCCGTATTCACGACCTCAAGCGCAAGTACGGTGATAGTGTGGAGGAAATCCTGCGTTACCGTGAAGAGGCGGCAGCCGAGCTGGAGTTACTGGCTTCCAGCGAGGAAAATGCGGCGGCGCTGGAGGATGAGATCAAACTCTGGGAAGAGCGCTGGCAGCAAAAGGCACTGGACCTATCCCGTGCCCGCCGGGAGCATGCCCGGAAGCTGGAAGGGGCGGTGGCCCGGGAACTGGCGGATCTGGAAATGGGAAAGGTGGAGTTCCAGGTTCTCTTTGAAGACCTGGCCCAGCCTTCCGCCGCCGGGCGGGAGCGCGTGGAGTTTCTGATCTCTCCCAACCCGGGGGAACCCCTGCGTCCCCTGGCGAAAATTGCTTCCGGGGGTGAGCTGTCCCGGGTGATGCTGGCCATGCGCGCCATCCTGGCTACAGTGGATGAGCTACCCACCCTGGTTTTTGACGAAGTAGATGCGGGCATCGGTGGGAGGACCCTGGTGGCCGTGGCTGAAAAGCTGGCCGATATCGCCGGCCACCGCCAGGTGATCTGCGTTACCCACGCGGCCCAGATAGCCAGCTTTGCCCGCACCCACTTCAGCATTTCTAAAGAGGTCCAGGCCGGTCAAACCACTACCCGGGTGAGAAGGCTTGATGAGGAAGGCCGCCTGGCGGAGCTGGCCCGCATGCTCGGCGGACGGGAGGCAGACGGCCTGGCCAGGGATCATGCCCGTCACCTGCTGGAACAGGCCAGGGGAATTATAGAAAAATAAAACACCTATGACGCTTTCCATGTCACCAAGAGAGGATGTAAATCCCTGCCGTTTTGCACGTAAGCGATCGACATTGAGCCGAGCAGATGCCAAACTTATTTTTAATTTCTAAAAGCCCAATAATGGGCTTTTTATTTTTTTAAACGCAAATAAGCCAATAACGGCACATTTAGTCAGAATAATTGATATTACCTCGGGCTATCTTAAAAATGCACACTTTTATTTTAATTTTTAGTACCTTATCTGGATACCAGTATGCAGATGGAGGTGGGACAAAAAATAAACGGGGAGGCGATTAATTCTGAGCAGAAAAAGGTTTTTTTCCATCATGGCAATATTCACCCTGGTCCTGAGTCTTTTGTGCGCAAACATAACCGTAAAAACTTTATTTATGTCTTTGGGGCCAAACGTGGCCATAGGCGACCCCCTGATACCGCGGGGATTACCCGCAAAAATTTTTAAA
This sequence comes from Desulfofundulus luciae, assembly GCF_030813795.1. Lineage (NCBI taxonomy): Bacteria > Bacillati > Bacillota > Clostridia > Eubacteriales > Peptococcaceae > Desulfofundulus > Desulfofundulus luciae. The sequence goes on from NZ_JAUSUX010000011.1 coordinate 70,151, forward strand.
GTAGAAATTTTGTCCGGACAGCCAAAAGCCAGATGGACCTCCGGGCAAGGGGTCGTTCCCGTAGCCACCGTCCCCGGCCGGGTTGATATGCAAATAAAGCTTCTGGGTCTTATTCCGCTAAACCGTATGGTGGTTAATGTGGTGCCTGCCGTGAAGGTCGTCCCGGGAGGGCATTCCATAGGCGTTCTCCTTCATGCCCAGGGAGTAATGGTGGTTGGCCACGCGGTGGTAACAGACCTGAAGGGACAACGGCACAATCCCGCCCTGCAGGCAGGAATTTCAAACGGTGATGTTATCCTGAAAGTAAACGGGTGCCGGGTACAGAGTGAGCAGCAGGTACGCAACGAAATAAGCCGGTGCGGTGAAACGGGCCGCCCGGTCACCCTGGAAATAAAACGGGGGCAACGTGTCTTCATCACCCGGGTTAAACCCATCTTTTGTGCCGAAACAAGGCGTTACCGTATTGGGCTTTATGTGCGGGATAGTGCTGCCGGTGTCGGTACCCTGACTTTTTATGAACCGCGAACCCAAAAATATGGTGCCCTCGGTCACGTGATTACCGACATTGAAACCAACCGCAAAATTGAGCTTGGTGACGGTCAAATTGTGGAGGCAATGGTACAGGGGATCCGCCCGGGCCGCCGGGGCCAACCGGGGGAAAAAATAGGTCTTTTCAACGGCAACGGGTTAACCGGTAATATTGAAAAAAATACGTCCTACGGAATTTTTGGTTACTTGCGCAGGCCCCTGACCAATCCCTTATATCCCCAACCCGTGCCCGTAGCCCTGGTCTACCAGGTGAAAAAGGGTCCGGCTGAAATGCTCACGGTTCTAAAGGGAAATCGTATTGGGCGTTTTTCCGTGGAAATATTACAGGTGATGCCCCAGAACAAATGGGAGGGAAAGGGCATGGTGATTAAAGTTAACGATCCCGAGCTTTTACGACAAACCGGGGGCATCATCCAGGGAATGAGCGGTAGCCCGATTATACAGGACGGAAAGTTTGTCGGAGCCGTAACGCACGTGTTTGTTAACGATCCCACCCGGGGTTATGGCGTACTTGCCGAGTGGATGCTCTGGGAAGCCAATTTAATGCCCATTCCGAAGGAGAAAAAAGCTGCCTAAATATAAGTTTTTTCGACTAAGACCCAGATTTTATGCATAAGTAACTCATTTAGTGTCATATATTAACAGAAATAGTAAATAAAATAATTTACTCCGTATAGAAGGAGTTTTTTTTTGCGCGTCGAAATTGGCTATAAATGCCATTAGAGAGAAAATATAAAGAGTAGAATATTCAGGAGGCGGGATTTAATGGTGAAAAAAACCGTTAAGGTGCTAATTGCTGATGATAATCGAGAGTTTTGTGAATTACTCAAAGAATTTATCAACCAACAGGAGGACTTTCAATTATCAGGTATTGCATATAATGGTTTAGAGACCCTGGAGCAAATTAAACAGCAAAAACCGGATGTGGTAGTGCTGGATATCATCATGCCCCATTTAGATGGCATTGGCGTGCTTGAGAAGTTGGGGAGTGTTTCGCCCCGTCCCAAGGTAATTATGCTTACGGCCTTTGGCCAGGAAAGTGTAACCCAGCGTGCAGTTGAGCTAGGGGCCGACTACTATATTCTAAAACCTTTTGACTTTAGCGTGCTGGCCACGCGTATCCGGCAACTTGCCGATGGGGTTAATGTATCCCAGTACATTTCCCCGTCCAAAACCAGAAACCTGGACGTTGCGGTAACAAACATCATCCACGAAATGGGCGTACCGGCCCATATCAAAGGCTATCACTATTTGCGGGATGCTATTCTGGCAGTAATTAACGAAGTCAACCTGCTGGGGGCAGTAACCAAAGAACTTTACCCCATGATTGCCCAGAAATATCAAACCACGCCCAGCCGGGTGGAAAGGGCTATCCGTCATGCCATTGAGCTGGCGTGGGACAGGGGTAATGTGGAAATGATGACGAAATTTTTTGGTTATACTATAAATATACAGCGGGGTAAACCAACCAATTCCGAATTCATAGCCATGGTTGCGGACAAGTTGAGGCTGGAGGCCAAGGTGAGTTAAAACTAAATACCAGAACCTGACCGGCGGTCAGGTTTTTTTACGAGTTAATATTCAGTAAAACCGTTATGGAGCGGGGACCCAGCACTCACCGGGATACCAGCTCTTCCCAAAATCGGATGTGTCAATTAAACCTGAAACACGGAAGCAGAGTCATATTTTGGTGAGTGCTGGGCCGCAACCGGGTTCACTGAATATTTACATTTACGAAACAGGGACCGTTTCTTGACTGGCCGCTACAAAAACTGTAAAATGTTAGAGAAATGTTAAGGCGGTGAAAGTGGCATGCACGTTAAGGGTATTGCCCGGGTGGACAGGCGGACCAAGCACCTGGTCAAACGTCTGGCGGCTCACGAGATTGCCATTATCAACCACCCTGAACTTGATGACGTCGCCGCCCGGTCTCTGGTGGAAACGCGGGTACGGGCGGTCATTAACGCCGCTTCCTCCCTGAGCAACCGGTATCCCAACCCCGGCCCCCTGACCCTGGTCCAGGCCGGGGTAATCCTGGTGGATAATGCCGGGGAGGAAATTATGGATCTGGTGGCTGAAGGACAGGAAGTGGAAATAAAAGACGGCCTGATTTTCTGTCAGGGTCGCCAGGTGGCCTCCGGTCATATCCTCACTGCCGAGGAGATAAAACAAAAAATGGCCCTGGCCCAGCAGAACATGGGAGCCGTTATTTCCCGTTTTGTGGAAAATACCCTGGAACATGCCCGGCACGAAATGAGCCTGGTTAAGGGTGAGTACCAGCGGCCGCACTTGCGCACCTCTTTTAAGGGCAAGCATGTGCTCATTGTAGTACGGGGACACAACTACAAGGAGGATCTAAATGCCATCAAATCCTACATTGACGAAGTGCGCCCCGTACTGGTGGGCGTGGACGGCGGTGCCGATGCCCTGATAGAATTCGGTTACCAGCCCGACATCATAGTTGGGGATATGGACAGCGTTTCGGATAAGACTCTAAGATCGGGAGCGGAGCTGGTGGTCCACGCTTACCCCGATGGAAGGGCTCCCGGGCTGCAACGCATTCAGCAACTGGGGTTAAAGGCAGCGGTTTTTGCCGCTCCCGGCACCAGCGAAGACATAGCCATGCTTTTAGCTTATGACGGGGGGGCAGAGTTAATTGTAGCCGTGGGGACCCACTTTTGTGTGGAGGATTTTTTAGAGAAGGGGCGGCAGGGCATGGGAAGCACCTTTTTGGTGCGGTTGAAAGTCGGTTCAATTTTAGTTGATGCCAAAGGGGTCAGCAAGCTCTACCGCAATCGCATTAAAGCCAGGTACCTGGCTCAAATTGTTCTTGCTGCCCTCTTGCCTGCCGCCGTGGTGGTAGTCGTCTCCCCTGCCACCAGGGAATTGTTGCGCCTGCTGTACATACACTTCCGGCTGCTGCTGGGGATTTAGGCTGGTGGTATAATGATTATTAATCTACGGTATCATATCGCTTCCCTGGTGGCGGTTTTTCTCGCCCTGGGACTTGGTATACTGGTGGGCAGCACCATGCTCGGCAATGAGGCCCTGACCAAACAGCAAAAACAGCTGGCGGATAAACTCATGGTGCAGATGGAGCAGCTCCGGGAAAAGAACGAAGCAGTGGAGGCCCGGGCCAATGCCCTGGAAATGGACAACCAGAAGCAAAAACAGTTTGAGAAGCAGGTGCTGCCGGTTCTGGTCCGGGATCGTCTGGCCGGGTACCGGCTGGCTATTATTGAAACCAATAGTTACGGATTTCCCGACGATCTCATTGCCACTTTACGCCTGGCCGGGGCGGAAGTAGAGTCCATCACCACCGTACTTAACGGTTTTTACATAAACGGCCAGGACCAGACACTGCAAAGGCGGTTGGGATGGGGTAACCTGACTAACGAACAATTAACCACCCGCCTGGCCGGGGAAATTGCCCGGGGACTGGTTAAAGGCCGGAGCAAGGTTTTAGATGTCCTGGAGGACGAAAACCTGATTAAAATTAGTGGGAATTATGGGGTGCCCCTGGACGGAGTTATTATCATCGGCGGCAGCCAGGACCGGAATATGGTCAGGGTCCAGGCACTGGATTTGCCCCTCATTGATACGCTTTTGCAAAATAAAATACCGGTCTACGGTGTGGAGGAAACCAATGTGCTTTACTCCTACATGCCGGATTACCAGAAGAAACGCATTACCACTGTTGACAATATCGACACCATTCCCGGCCAGGTAGCCCTGGTGATTGCCCTCACCGGGAAGCCGGGACACTACGGGGTCAAACCTACTGCTCAGAAGTTGCTCCCTGAACTGGACGAAGGGGGAAAACCCGCCGATGGCAAAAGAACAGGCAGTGTCGGTACTGGTTCCCGCCTATAACGAGGCAAGCCGCATAAAGGATACTGTACGGGCCGTTCTATCTATCCCCGAGGTGGCCGAGGTAGTGGTTGTTGATGACGGTTCCACCGATGCTACGGCTGAAGTAGCCCGGGCCAGTGGCGCCCGGGTAATTCGTCTTCCCCGCAACCTGGGCAAGGGGGAGGCTTTGAACCGGGGTGCGGCCCTTTGCACCCGTGATGTGGTCCTGCTCATTGATGCCGATCTGGGTGCCAGTGCCGTCGAGGCCAGGCACCTGCTTTTACCGGTCCTGAAAGGAGAAGCCGATATGACGGTGGCCCGCTTTCCCGCGGCCAGGCGTAAGGGAGGATTTGGCCTGGTTAAGGGACTGGCCAGGGCCGGGATCCGGTGGTATACCGGCCTGGTAATGGAATCCCCCTTATCCGGGCAGCGGGCCATGACCAGGGAAGTGCTGCAACATCTGGTACCTTTTGCCTCCGGCTTTGGAGTAGAGGTGGGCATGACTATTAAAGCCGCCCGCCTGGGTTTCCGGGTGCAGGAAGTTCCCGTGGTCATGACCCACAGGGAGACCGGCCGGGATTTAAAGGGGTTTTTACACCGGGGAAAGCAATTCTGGCACGTGGCCCGGGTTCTCTGGCAGGCCAGAAATTCGCTATAATATTTATTCGGATGATAGGATGAGCTGAGCCCCCACTGGGGACCAGGTAACCACTGCCCGGGTAGTTGACCCTACCTTTGTGCGAGGTGTTCATCATGCCCTTTTTTATAACCGCCTTTTCCTTTCCGGCGACCATGGTTTTTGCCGGTCTTTTAGGGGTGCTGCTCACCCGCCTGTTCCTGCCCGGACTGATGGGGATGATTGTGGAAGCCGGCTTTGTGCGTCCCAATTTCCGGGGTGAGGTTATTCCCCTGGGGGTAGGCCTGGTGTTTTCCCTGGCTGCCGTAGCGTGCATAGTCCTGCTTTACCCGTTTTTGCCGGGGCAGCTGCAGTTTTTTGCCCTGGCCTTTTGCCTTGCCCTGGCCGCCTTCACCTGCCTGGGCCTGGTGGATGACGTCTGGGGTTCCCGTGCTACCAGCGGCTTGAAGGGACACCTGAAGAGCCTGTTGCAGGGGAGGCTAACCACCGGCGCCCTGAAAGCCCTGGCCGGCGGGACCTTGAGCCTTTTCCTGGCGGCAGTGGCCGGTTCCCTGGTCTGGGTGCCGGTCAATGCCCTGACCCTGGCCCTTTCCGTAAATGCCATCAACCTTTTGGATTTGCGCCCCGGCCGGGCCGGAAAGGGTTTTCTTTTGGGCTCTTTTCTTTTATTTGTGGCCGGTTGGGGGCAATGGCCTTTAGTTTTCCTGGCCGTTTTAACGGGCAGTGTTGTGGCCTACCTGGCCGTGGATTTGAAGGCCAGGGCCATGATGGGTGACACCGGTGCAAACGCCCTGGGCGCTGCCATGGGGCTAACGGCGGTATGGGTCCTCCCGGACGGGGTTAAACTGGCTTACCTGGGACTGCTCATTGCCCTGCACGTGGTGGCCGAAAAATATTCCCTCACCAGCCTTATTGCCCGCAGCCCGTTGCTGGATCGCCTGGACCGCTGGGGCAGCGACCGGCAATAAACAGTTTTTCGCTGCGGGGATAGGAAATTCGGTGTCTTTGTCGAATTGTTTGACCGTGGGGTGATCCCGGGTGAGCAGAGGTTTGAGAAGAATAACAATTTTTACCGGCCATCTGGGCAGCGGAAAGACCGAACTGGCCATTAATTTTGCCCTTTCCCTGAAGGAACGGGGTTTGCCCACGTCCGTAATTGATCTGGATGTGGTGAACCCCTATTTTCGCACCCGCCTGGTCAGGCAAAAACTGGAACAGATGGGGTTAACGGTGGTTTGTCCCCGGGGTGAGTGGATGAGGGCGGATTTACCGGCCCTGCCCCCGGCCATCCGCGGGGTGCTGGAGGACCCGGACCGGTACGGCGTTTTTGATGTGGGTGGCGATGAAGTGGGGGCGACGGTCCTGGGACGGTACAAACCCCTGCTACCCGCTAAAGACTACCACCTCTGGCTTGTGGTGAATACCTGCCGCCCTTTTACGCGAGATAAAGAGGGCATCATCAATATGCTGGAGAGTATCGAGAAGGCCTGCCGCCTGCAGGTAACGGGCCTGGTAAGCAATACCAATCTGGGGGCAGCTACCGGCTGGGAAACCATCCTGGCCGGACACCGGGTGGTGCAGGATGCGGCCCGCGTCCTCAACCTGCCGGTGGTAATGGTGGCGGCACGCCGGGAGCTGGCGGAACATCTGCGCGCCCACCTCCCCCCCGGGTTGCCCGTACTGCCCTTGAACCTCTTTATGCAAACCCCGTGGCAGGATTTTTAGTTGTTAAACATGCGCCGGGGACCAGCTCACCGCCCTGTTATGAAAAGTTATCTGCAGGTATTTGAGGAGGGAGATTTTTGGCTGTCGCACGAGTGACATTTAGAGAAGAACGCTGTAAGGGTTGCGAACTCTGTGTTACCTTTTGCCCGAAGGGCATCATTACCCTGGCCAAGCATATCAACAGCATGGGTTTTCATCCGGCAACCATTGAAGATCAGAGCAAATGTACCGGCTGTGCCACCTGTGCCCGCATGTGCCCGGATCTGGTTATAGAAGTAGAAAGGGAGGTGGCCCGGGTTGGCTAAATTGCTAATGAAAGGAAACGAGGCCATCGGGGAGGGTGCGGTAAGGGCCGGCTGCCGTTACTTTTTTGGTTATCCCATTACGCCCCAGAGCGAACTGCCTCACTACCTGGCCAAACGCCTCCCGGAAGTGGGGGGACTTTACCTGCAGTCGGAAAGTGAAACGGCTGCCATCAACATGGTTTACGGTGCCGCCGGCGCGGGTGCCCGGGTGATGACTTCGTCCTCCGGCCCGGGCATAAGCTTGATGCAGGAAGGCATATCCTACCTGGCCGGGGCTGAATTGCCCTGTGTCATTGTAAATATGATCCGGGGTGGCCCCGGTTTGGGCAATATCGCGCCGGCCCAGTCCGACTACTTTCAGGCCACCAGAGGGGGCGGCCACGGGGATTACCGGGTGATTGTCCTGGCTCCCGCCTCGGTGCAGGAGATCATTGACTTGATGCAGGTAGCCTTTGACCTGGCCGACTGCTACCGCAACCCGGTGATGGTGGCGGGCGACGGTATCCTGGGACAAATGATGGAGCCGGTGGAACTGGGAGAAGAAAAGGAAATAGAGATTCCCCCCCGGCCGTGGGCGGCCACGGGGCGCATGGGCGGGGAAAAAAAATTGATCAACTCCCTGTACATTGTTCCCGAAGAGCTGGAGCAGCATAATCTAAAACTGGCCAAAAAATATGCGCTGATCAGCGAACGGGAACAGCGCTGGGAGGAGTACCGGCTGGACGGGGCAAAGCTGGTGCTGGTCGCCTTTGGTACTGCCGCCCGCATCTGCAAGGCAGTGGTGGACCGGTGCCGGGAAGAAGGCCTGGCGGTAGGCCTGATCCGGCCTATCACCCTGTGGCCCTTCCCCCAGAAGGCTTTTGAGCCGGTAATTGAGAAAACAGAACGATTCCTGGTTGTGGAAATGAGCCTGGGACAGATGGTGGAGGATGTCCGCCTGACCGTGAACGGCCGCCGTCCCGTGTATTTTTACGGCCGTTGCGGCGGTATGCTTCCCGTGGCGGCAGATGTGGTGCGGGAAGTGAAAAAATTGTACGGGGGGGAAGGCCAGTGATGAAAAAAGTTTTCACCAGACCCCGGTCATTGAAGGATATTCCCACCCATTACTGTCCCGGCTGTACCCACGGTATCGTTCACCGTCTGGTAGCCGAGGTAATTGACGAGCTGGAGATCTTTGACCGTACCATCGGCGTGGCACCGGTGGGTTGTTCGGTCTTTGCTTATAATTACTTTGATTGCGATATGTTCCAGGCTTCCCACGGCCGTGCCCCGGCTGTGGCCACCGGAATCAAGCGGGTGTTGCCCGACCGGGTGGTCTTCACTTATCAGGGAGATGGTGACCTGGCGGCCATTGGGACGGGGGAGATTGTCCATGCTGCGGCCCGGGGAGAGAAATTCACCGTGATTTTCATTAACAATGCCATTTATGCCATGACCGGGGGCCAGATGGCTCCCACCACCCTGCTGGGGCAAAAGACCACCACCACTCCCTACGGGCGGGATAAAGAAGTTAACGGTTACCCGGTAAAAATAGCGGAAATGCTCAGTGTACTGGACGGTACGGCCTATGTGGCCCGGGTTTCTGTGCATGATCCGGCCCATGTGGTCAAGGCCAAAAAGGCCATTAAACGGGCCTTTGAAGTGCAGCTGGCTAATCTTGGCTTTTCCATTGTCGAGGTGCTGTCGGCGTGTCCCACCAACTGGGGCCTGCCTCCGGCAAAAGCCTTAAAATGGTTGGCCGAAAACATGATTCCCTACTATCCCCTGGGGGAGTACAAAAAACCTGCGGAGGTTGGTTAAAATGTATGAGGCAATTTTGATCGCCGGCTTTGGCGGGCAGGGGGTTCTTTCTACCGGACAACTCCTGACCTACGCCGGTATGCTGGAAGGGAAGCACGTGTCCTGGATTCCCTCCTACGGTCCTGAAATGCGGGGCGGTACGGCCAATTGCGGGGTAACCATTTCCGATTCACCCATCAGTTCCCCGGTAGTTACCGAACCTACTTCCCTGATTGTGATGAACCGCCCCTCCCTGGAAAAGTTTGAGGGGAGCGTGGTCCCCGGGGGATTGATCTTGGTCAACAGTTCCCTTATTGAGATCAAGGCTACCCGTAAAGATATCCGGGTATATTATATACCGGCCAATGAACTGGCCGAAGAACTGGGAAACGCCAGGGTGGCCAACAACGTCATTCTGGGAGCATTGCTGGAATTGACGGGGGTAGTTTCCCTGGATGCGGTGGAAAAATCCCTGCGCGAGGTTTTGCCCGCCCATCGCCACAACCTGATTCCCCTCAACCGCCGGGCCCTGGAAACCGGTGCCGCCCTGGTTCGCCGTCCGGCCGCTGCCCGGGCAGGGTAATGGCCCAACTGCTGGAGGGGTTTTGATGATCAATCAGGATAGAATCCTGGCCGAATTTCTCGAGCTGGTGCAGGTAGACAGCGTCAGCGGGCGGGAAAGGGCGCTGGCAGACCTGCTGGCGGCCCGCCTGAGGGGGCTGGGATTGGATGTATATGAGGACCGGGCCGGGGCCGAAACCGGGGGGGAAGCCGGCAACCTGATTGCCACCCTCCCGGCCCGGGGCCCGGAGCGCCCCCTTTTGCTGGTGGCCCACATGGATACGGTGGAACCGGGCCGGGGCGTGCGACCGGTGGTGGAGAACGGGGTTGTCCGTTCTGCCGGGGATACCATTTTAGGGGGCGACGACAAGGCCGGCATAGTAGCCATTCTGGAAGTGCTCCGGGTTATCACGGAACAACGGCTTGCCCACGGCGGGCTGGAAGTGGTCTTTACCATTGGAGAGGAAATTGGCCTTTTGGGGGCCAAACATCTGGACCACACCCGGTTGCGCTCTTCCATTGGTTACGTGCTGGACTGTGACGGGCCCGCCGGGACCATAGTGGTACAGGCCCCCACCCAGGATAAGATAGAGGCGGTTGTCCGGGGCCGGGCGGCCCATGCCGGGATCAATCCCGAGGATGGGATTAATGCCATTGCTGTGGCCGCCCATGCCGTAGCCCGGATGACCCTGGGCCGTATTGATGAAGAAACCACGGCCAACATCGGCGTTATCTCCGGTGGCAAGGCCATTAACGTTGTTCCCGATTCCTGCCGTCTCGAGGGGGAAACCAGGAGCCTTGACGGGAGCAAATGCCGTGCTCAAACGGCGGCCATGGTAGAGGTTCTTGAAACAACAGCCGCCCAATTTGGGGCCAGGGTGGAAGTGACAACCCGGACCCTCTACCACGAATTTAAACTGGCTGAATCCCATCCTGCCGTTGTACTGGCGCGAAGGGCGGCCGAAAACCTGGGCCTGGTCCCACGGCTGGTTAAAACCGGCGGAGGCAGTGATGCCAACATATTTAACTCCCGCGGCATTACCTGCGTCAACCTGGGAATTGCCATGCAAAAGGTTCATACCACTGAAGAATTTATCCGGGTAGAAGATCTGGTGACCAACGCCCGCTATCTCCTGGAAATTATCCGGGTGGCGAATGGTAGTAACCAGTAGTTGGAGGCCGTGGAATGATCCGCATCCGTACTGGAGAAGTTGTAGGTGTGCAGGCGAAACGTCCGGGATTGACCGAGGTCCTGGTCAGGGTGGAGGGGAAGGAAGAGCGGGCCGTAAACTACGATCACCTTACCGGTCCGGTCAAACCGGGGGATGCGGTGGTCCTCAACACCACCGCGGTTTACAAAAAACTGGGTACCGGAGGTACCCATTTTATTATGGCCAACCTGGCCAACCCGGCGCTTGATGTCCCCTGCGCGGGGCACATTATGAAGGTCCGCTATACCCCCTCCCAGGTTAAAGTGCTGGCCGTGGAAGAGGAGGAACACCCCGAAAACCAGTCCTTCCGGGCGGTGGATTCTCTCGGCGGCACCCCGGTAATCGTAGCCTCCCTGCACAGCATGATTGCCCCGGCGGCAGCCGTAATCCACAAGCTGACCCGCGGGAAGGCCCGGGTAGTGTATTTAATGACCGATGGTGCGTCCCTGCCCCTTCCTTTGAGCCGCCTGGTATATGAACTAAAAGAGAAAGGGCTCCTGTCAGCCACCGTCACCTGCGGCCATGCCTTTGGCGGGGACTACGAAGCCGTCACCGTCTACAGCGGCCTTCTGGCCGCCCGGGGTGTAGCCGGGGCAGACATCATCATCGCGGCCATGGGACCGGGCATTGTCGGCACCGGCTCCACCTTTGGTTTTACCGGCGTAGAGCAGGGAGAGCTGGTGAATGCGGTACATATCCTGGAGGGACAACCGGTGGCAGTGCCGCGCATCGGCTTTGCCGATGCCCGGGAACGCCACCGGGGGCTGAGCCATCATACCCGGACTGCTCTGGGCCGGGTGGCCCTCGCCCCCTGTACCATCCCCATTCCGGTCCTGGCTTCAGAAAAGCATGCCCTGGTCTGGCGACAGCTCCAGGAGAGCGGCATCCTGGCCAGGCACCGGGTGGTCGTGGTAGAAGACAACCCCACCCGGGAGGCGCTCAAGGAGTATGGCCTTGCCGTTACCACCATGGGGCGGGGCATAGATGAGGACCCCGAATTCTTCCTTGCCGCGGGAGCAGCCGGGGTATATGCGGCCGGGTTGTTTTTAAAAACAAATGCCGTCAGTGAAGGGAAACCCTGAGGAAGTCCCGTAAAGTAGTGTAGTATGCAGCGTATTCCCGGAGCATTGCGGTAATCATCCCGGCTTTACCGATAAACACAAAACCGTGTTTGCTGAAGTACACCTGCACCGGTTTTGCCTCCTTGTAAATGTGATTTTCATAGCCAGCAACCTCAGTTAAATATATGCCCTGGTATTTAATGGTATAACGTGATGGGGTGAGATTTTGTTACCCGCAGTGATCCTTACCGCCAACGCCAGCGGAGCCGCCCTGGCCGCCCGGCAGGGCCTGGTGGTTATGGTGGTGGATGTGATTGACATGTCGACCAGCCTGGAGGCGGCCCTGGATGAAGGAGCGGCGGCTGTGTTTGGAGCCAGCCCTGATGCGGCCAGACCCCCGGTTCCCGTTGATCCGGCAGGGGTGGGCCGGCTGGCCGGGGAAAGAGCCCGGGCACTGGATACCGGTGTGGTGGTGATTGCCGAGCCCCGCACCGGTACCGGGGAGCAACGCAAGGCCGGCATACAAAAGGTGCTCGGGGGCATTGCCGCTGCCGGGGCAAGGCTTGAGGCTGTAATTCCCAATTTAGGCGCTTCCGTTTACGAACTGGCAGACTTTAGAGGAAGGGTGGTGGTGGCAGCTACGGGGTCCGGGGGGGTGGCCTTTGATGCCGCCCTGACGGCCGGTGCCCCGGCCGTCCTTGCCGGAACGGTGGCCCGTACACGCCACAAAAAAGGCAAGGACCCGGCTCTGGCTGCCGCCGCCCGGGCGGTGGCGGCAGCAAAAAAAATGCACCGGGGCATTGCCGTGGTGGCCGCCAGCGGCAATTCTATGGAAGACTTGCTGGCCGCCGGCTACATCCATCGCCTGATCCTTGAACTTTTTTAATTCATACCCCCCCTTCTTCAACCATATATATGAGCATGGACAGGTTTGGAAGGGGGGAGAGTTTTGCTCGACGTTTTCCGCCATTCCCTGCGAAGCAGCTGGCCCCTTTGTTTGCTGGTATTAATTATCTTTACCCTGGGCCTGATTTGTGGTGCCCTTAACCTTACCTTCCTTCCCCCGGTACAAATCCAGGAACTTCACGATTATATGAATACATTCATAAAGGAGGTCCGGAATCTGAATTTGGAAACGGGCCGGATGGCCTGGGAGGCCATGTACGGCAAATTGCTCATCATGGTTGCCCTTTACCTTTTGGGACTAACATTTATTGGTATCCCCGTGATCCTTGCTCTGGTTTTCCTGAAAGGATTTGTTCTGGGTTTTACCGTAGCTTTTCTCAATTACGACCTGGCCTGGAGCGGATTGCTTTTAGCCCTGGCCTGTATTATCCCGCAACATTTGCTTTATTTGCCCGCACTGTTTGTGGGTGCGGTGGCGTCCCTTTCCTTTGCCCTCGTGCTTCTTCCCCGTCCCTCCAGTACCTGGAGCAAAATATGGGGGTCATTTGCCCGCTACACCGGGGTGATGCTGGCTGCCCTGACCGTGGCAGTCGGGGCGGGGCTGGTAGAGACCTTCTTGACGCCCTGGTTGACCAGGATGGTGGTCGGCATCCTGGAGTGAGATGGTAAATGTTCAATAAAACCACAAGGCAGGGAAGGGAGGGAAACCCCGGTGGACTACCATGACCGGGTGGGATCATGATGGTAATTCTTTTAACGAAACTAAAACGCCGGTTGATGTTTTGCCTGCGCATGCTGGTGGTGCTGGCCATCCTCGCCGTTCTCTGCGGGCATATCTACGGCCTGATCAGGTCCGGTGGTGCCTTTAACCAGACCCGGTCCTCTTCTCCCGGCAGCTCCGTTTACAACCCCGCCACTGGTCCTTTTGACGCGGGCCGGGGTACATTGATGGACCGCCTGTTCGAATTTTTACGGGAATATTACCGGGGGCGCAATGGTGAGCCGGATTAACAACCGGGCTTTTCTTTTTTTGTCCGCTTTATAGCACCAGAAAGGAAATGGTTTTTGAAGAAAGAAATTATAAAATATCAAAAGAACACAACGCCCGTGGTTGTCCCGGGGCATTAGCTGGATTTTAACTGTAATGGAGGGATGAGATTTTGCCGGCCAAGGTTTTTTTTGCCGACATGCGGGCCAAACATAAAGAAAATCTTCTGGATAAAGTGGAAAAGCTCTTTGAGCGCGCGGGAATGAGAGAGCTTTTCGCACCCAGGGACCTGGTGGCCTTTAAAGTTCATTTTGGGGAGCGGGGTAATACGGGCTATGTGCAGCCCCAGTTTATTCGCCGCCTGGTGAACAAGGTCAAAGAACTGGGAGGGAAACCCTTTCTTACCGATACCAACACCCTTTACGTGGGCGGCCGTTCAAACGCGGTAGATCACCTGCAAACAGCCATTGAAAACGGTTTTGCCTATGCCGTGGTTGATGCTCCCCTGATCATTGCCGATGGACTTACGGGGAAGGATTACATTAATGTGCCGGTTAATTTGAAACACTTTAAAGAGGTAAAGATTGGCGGCGCCCTTGTTCATGCCGATGCCCTGATGGTGGTAAGCCATTTTAAATGTCATGAACTCACGGGCTTTGGCGGTGCCCTGAAAAACATCGGCATGGGATCGGGCTCCCGCAGCGGCAAGCAAATGATGCACTCCGACGTACTGCCCAGGGTGAACCCTGAAAAATGTGAGAGTTGCGCCCGTTGTACCCCCTGGTGTCCGGCGGGAGCTATTACCGTGTCCGGGGAAACTAAAAAAGCAGCGATCGATCAGGAAAAATGTATTGGCTGCGGTGAGTGTACGGTTACCTGCCCGGTAGGAGCAATAGACATTAACTGGAAAACGGATCCGGAAGCGATCCAGGAAAAGATTGTGGAATACGCCGCCGGGGTACTCCAGAATAAGAAGGGCAAAGCCGGGTTCATCAACTTTGTGACCAATGTTTCTCCGGAATGCGACTGTGCCGGCTGGACGGACGCCCCAGTGGTGCGGGACATTGGCATCCTGGCTTCCCTGGACCCGGTGGCCCTGGATCAGGCCTGTGCCGACCTGGTGAACGGGGAGAAGGTTTTACCCGGCTCCCGCCTGGAGGGCCGGGAAGTGCAGGACATATTCCGTGCCCTGTGGCCCCAGACCGTATGGGAGCGCCAGCTGACCTACGGGGAAGAAATAGGCCTTGGTACCCGGCAATACGAACTGATAAAAATTTAACCCGTTTAACGAGTTCTGGAACCTTTTCCCGCTTCATACCGTCTAAATGCACACACCATACCCTTCCGCAACCGATTCCAGGGCCGGCGCGGCAGCGGAATACCGGCCTGCCGCAGAACAATGGCAGTCAGCTTACCGTTCCTGAACCTTTTTACACCACTTTTCAGGGCTCTTGTTTGGTGAAGGGGACTTTTGGTTTCGGGCCAGAGTCCCCTTTCTTCCGTGGTGACAACCGGCAGGGAAAAGCATGGCAATCAGCAGGATTAGTGGGTTTCCCGTGGAAATAGAAGGGGTAACAATGTGCAGGGGGCGATGTGTCTTGCAGGCTTTAATTGGCAGTTTTATCCATTACCTGGCGGTGGAAAAAGGGCTGGCCCGGAACACCACGTCTTCCTACCAGTTCGATTTAAACCAGTACTGGCTTTTTTGCCAGTCCCATCGTTTGGATCCCCTGGGGGAGGGACGTGGTGCCGTGATGGCTTATTTGCTCAAGTTAAAAAAGGACGGAAGGGCTCCGGCCACAATTTCCCGGCACCTGGCGGCTTTAAAATCCTTCTATCGTTTTCTGGTTCAAGAAGGAGTCATTTCTACCGACCCCACTGCTAATCTGGAATCGCCCCGTCTCGCCCAGCGGTTACCGAGGGTATTGACCACCGAAGAAGTAGACAGGCTCCTGGCTCAACCCCGCACATCCTCGGCCACCGGACTGCGGGATAAAGCCATGCTGGAGCTGCTTTACGCCACCGGCCTGCGGGTGAGTGAACTGGTTTCCCTGGATCTGGCCGATGTTAACCTGGAACACGGTTTTGTGCGTTGCTTTGGGAAAGGATCCAAAGAAAGGATTATCCCCCTGGGTTCTGTGGCGGCCTTTTATGTGTCCGAATACCTCACCCGGGCCAGGGGTAAACTAACCAGAGGCACCCATACCCCCGCCCTGTTTGTCAACCAGCAAGGACGTCGTTTAACCCGGCAGGGATTCTGGAAGATTATTAAAAAATATGCCCGCCAGGGGCGAATTACCAAAGTGATTACCCCCCACGTCTTACGCCATTCCTTTGCCACCCACCTGCTGGAAAACGGTGCCGACCTACGCTCTGTTCAGGAATTGCTTGGTCACGCTGACATTGCCACCACGCAAATTTACACCCATTTAACCCGCACCAGGCTGCGGGAAATTTACAACCGCACCCATCCCCGGGCACAACTGGATGGATAAAAAGGAGTTGATCTTACTTGGCCGCAACCATCAACCGTCTTACCCTTATTGTTCTTGACAGCGTGGGTATCGGGGAACTTCCCGACGCCGCTCAATACGGGGATGCGGGCAGCAATACCCTCGCCAATACTGCCCGGGCCGTGGGAGGGCTCAATTTACCTTACCTGGGCCGGCTGGGCCTGGGAAATATTGCTCCCATCGAGGGAGTTCCTCCGGTGGACCGGCCCCAAGCCGCTTACGGGCGGATGGCTGAAGCTTCCGCCGGCAAGGATACCACCACCGGCCACTGGGAAATTGCCGGCTTGTTGCTGGAACGGCCCTTTCCGGTCTACCCCAACGGCTTTCCCCCGGAAATAATCAGGCCCTTTGAGGAGCGCATCGGGCGACCCGTGCTGGGGAATAAGGCGGCCTCCGGTACGGTTATCATTGAGGAACTGGGCCCGGAGCACATGAGGACCGGGTATCCCATTGTTTATACCTCGGCCGACAGTGTGTTTCAAATTGCCGCCCATGAAGAGATTATTCCCGTGGAAGAATTATACCGGATGTGCCGTATTGCCCGGGAGTTGCTCACCGGCGACCACGCCGTAGGGCGGGTTATTGCCCGGCCCTTTGTAGGGCGGCCCGGTGCTTTTAAACGCACGGACAGGCGGCGGGATTTCTCCCTCCCTCCGCCGGGCCCCACCGTTTTAGATTTGCTTTTAGAAAACGGATTTTCCGTCCTGGCCGTAGGCAAAATTGAGGATATTTTTGCCGGCAAAGGCATCACCGAAGCCGTACATACGGAAGGTAATATGGACGGGGTGGATCAAACCCTTGCCTGCATGCGACGCCTGGAGCGGGGGCTGATTTTTACCAACCTGGTAGACTTTGATATGCTTTACGGTCACCGTAACAATCCTCGGGGGTATGCGGATGCCCTGGAGGCTTTTGACCGGCGCCTGCCGGAAATTCTGCATGCCACCAGACCCGATGAGGTGCTGATTATCACCGCCGATCACGGGTGTGATCCCACCACCAGCAGTACGGACCACAGCCGGGAATACGTACCTCTTCTGGTTTACGGCCAAAGGGTGAAACCGGGGGTAAATCTGGGGACCCGCAATACTTTCAGTGACGTGGCCGCCACCGTGGCCGAGCTTTTCGGACTTTCCTATCCGCGGGGAACCAGTTTTGCCCGGGAAGTAATTGTCCGGTAAAACCGCTACCACCGGCACCATGGCGGGGTCACTGAACATTTACGCTGAACATTTACCACGGAAATTTTGAGGTGAAGAATTGTGCGCATGTACGATATTATCCTGAAAAAACGCCAGGGATTCGAGCTCACCACGGAAGAAATCAACTTTTTTGTCCGGGGATATACGGCCGGGGAAATACCCGATTACCAGGCAGCGGCATTATTAATGGCCGTCTTTTTTCAGGGACTTAATTACCGGGAAACGGCGGACCTCACCCTGGCCATGGCCAGTTCCGGAGACCGGGTCGATCTTTCCGGCATTTCCGGATGCAAGGTGGACAAGCACAGTACCGGTGGGGTGGGGGACAAAACCACTTTGGTGCTGGCCCCCCTTGTGGCTGCCGCCGGGGTACCCGTGGCCAAGATGTCCGGCCGGGGATTGGGCCACACCGGCGGAACTGTGGATAAGCTCGAGTCCATCCCCGGTTTTAAAGTAAATCTTGCTCCGGATGATTTTATACGCCAGGTCAGGGAAGTTGGCGTGGCGGTGGTGGCCCAGACGGCCAATCTGGTACCGGCGGATAAGAAGCTCTACGCCCTGCGGGACGTCACGGCCACGGTGGACAGCATTCCCCTGATTGCCTCCAGCGTAATGAGCAAAAAAATCGCCGCCGGAGCTGACGCCATTGTTCTGGATGTGAAGGCAGGAAGCGGGGCCTTTATGCGTTCTGTGGATGAGGCCTCTACCCTGGCTCGGACAATGGTAGCCATCGGCCGGCAGGCGGGCAAAAGGACCGTGGCAGTGATTAGCGACATGGACCAGCCTCTGGGCTTTGCCGTGGGCAACGCCCTGGAGGTGCGGGAGGCTATTGCAACCCTGTCCGGGCAGGGTCCATCCGATTTGCGGGAGCTGTGTCTCGTACTGGGCGGCCACATGCTCGTCCTGGCCGGTGCGGCAACGGATGTGGAGGAGGGGATGAACCGGCTGGCCGGCTTGCTTGAAGGGGGGCGGGCATTGGACAAGTTCCGGGAGATGGTTAAGGCCCAGGGCGGTGATCCGCGGGTGGCGGATGAGCCGGATCTGTTACCGGAGGCCTCATACAAGGAGCAGGTGAAGGCGCAGGAAGATGGGTATGTGGCGACCATCCATGCCGAAAAAATTGGCCGGGCGGCCATGCTCCTGGGGGCCGGCCGGAAGGCCAAGGAAGACACCATCGACCCGGCGGTGGGAGTGGTTTTGCACAAGAAGGTGGGGAACCGGGTGAAGGCGGGGGACGTCCTGGCCACTTTGCATGTAAACAATCCGGAAAATCTGGCCACAGCGCGGCAGCTAGTCGCCGGGGCCTTTATCTTCAGTCCCAGCGCACCCGGGGTAAGAAAGCTGATCCACGGGGTGGTTGGCCTACAAGGAGTCGTGGGTCAATGTTTGAGTTAATAGACCAAAAAAAGAAGGAACTGGATGGCTTAAGGCCCTTTCCTCCTGCCGTTGCAGCCAGGTTGAGGGAGTTTTACCTCGTGGAGTGGACCCACCACTCCACGGCCCTGGAAGGAAATACCCTGACTCTAATGGAGACGCGGGTGGTTCTGGAAGGCATTACCGTGGGAGGAAAAACGCTGCGGGAACACCTGGAGATCATTGACCATAAAGATGCCATTGAGTACGTTGAGGAATATGTCCATGAGGACATTCCCTTAACGGAAACATTTATCAGGGACGTTCACCGCCTGGTGCTTAAGAGTACCTTTCCGGATGCGGCCGGACGCTACCGTACCGGGAATGCGGTTATTGCCGGGAGCAAACACAGACCACCTGAAGGGTTCCAGGTACCGGCCTTAATGAAGAATCTGGTGGAAGATTTTAATACCAAATGGTCAACCAGACATCCTGTGGAAAGGGCAGCCTGGCTGCACTGGAAACTAACGCACATTCACCCCTTTGTGGATGGCAACGGGCGGACCGCCCGGTTGCTGATGAATTTTGTCTTCATGCGGGAGGGGTATCCACCCGTAGTTTTCAAAAAAGAGGAGCGGGAGCGCTACCTGACCTCTCTGGAGGAGGCGTCGGTGACCGGTAATATGATGTCCTTTCTGGAGCTGGTCAGGGATGCTTTACTGGCCTCCCTGGAGACATTTTTAAGTGTGGTTCGTTCTGCAAGATGAAGGAGTTGACCTCTTTTGAAAGAGCAGTGGAAGGGCTTTCTTTTCGTGGTTTTAGCCGCTTTTTTATGGGGGCTTTCCGGTAATGTGGCCAAATATTTGTTTAACCGGCAGATTAACCCCCTGGATGTGGTACAAATGCGGCTATTTCTTTCTTTTATGTTTCTTTTGCTCTATCTGGCTTTTGTCCGCCGTTCCCTTATCCTTATTGAACGAAAACACATTTGCTACATGGTTATTTTCGGCACCTTTGGTGTTACCGCCGTGCAATCTACATATCTTCTGGCCATCAGCCAGACCAACGTGGCCACGGCCATTTTTTTGCAGTATCTGGCCCCGGTACTGGTTTTAGGTTACGGGCTCCTGCGCAAGCAGGAAAGATTGGCCCTGCCAAACGGTCTGGCCCTGTTTTTTTCCGTCCTGGGCGGTTTTCTCATGGTCAAAGGCAGTCCCGGCGCCGGGCTGGCCGTGAGTATTCCGGGTCTTGCGGCAGGTCTTTCTTCTGCCGCCGCCTTCGCCTTTTATACCCTGTACGGCAAGAAAGGGCTGGCTACCTATTCTCCCTGGACACTGCTGTTATACGGTTTTGCCATGGGAAGCGTGGTTTTTTGCTTTTACCGCTTACCATGGGTTACTCTGGCGCAATACTCCTGGCAGGAATGGCTTTTTTTTGTTTACATTGCCGTGTTTGCCTCCATCCTGCCCTTTGGCTTTTACTTTAAAGGGCTAAATTATTTGAGCCCGGTCAAAACAAACCTGACCAGCACTCTGGAGCCGGTGATCGCTGGCATACTGGCCTACCTCTTGCTCGGCGAGACCTTGACTCCCTGGCAGATCCTGGGCTGCGGCTTGATTTTAACCGGTGTGATCTTAATTCAACTCTCCGGGTACAGGCCGGTTAAAGAGACCTTTAACATAGATGGAGCTGCCTAGAGTAACCAAAAACCCTGGCTCTACCAATAGTGGGGGCCGGGATTTTTTATTTTTTATTGACATAAGTCTAAAATAGGAATAAAATAGTTCTGGGCTATAGCTCATTAAAAAAGGGGGGAATCCCATGAAGGTGGCTGTTTGCGCCCAGGATAACCACATTGATGCCCGGGTAGACCAGCGCTTCGGTCGCTGCCCGTATTTTGTCGTGGTAGACCTGAACAGCGGAGACTGGGAAGGTCTGCAGAACACAGGAACACAGTCCAGCGGGGGAGCCGGCGTTCAAACGGCCCAATTGCTGGTCAACAGGGGCGTCAATGTTGTCCTGGTGGACCGAATTGGACCCCATGCCATAGAAGTACTCGGTAGAGCAGGGATCCAGGTGTATGGGGGAATAAGCGGTACGGTGAGACAGAGCGTTGAAGCCTACCGCCAGGGGCGGTTGTCCCTCCTGAGCCGGGCAAATTCCCCAAGCCACGGCGGTATGGGAAGGGGTTAAAAACTATGATTATTGCAGTAGCCAGCGGCAAGGGGGGGACGGGTAAAACTACAGTGGCCAGCAGCCTGGCCCTGGTGGCGGCGGAAAAAGGAGAAGTATTGTTCCTGGACTGTGATGTAGAAGAACCCAACGGTCACATCATGCTTAAACCGCGCTGGCACAAAAAAGAAACGGTGCGGGTTCCGGTACCGGAAATCAACCGGGAAAAATGTACTTTATGTGGCAGGTGTGCGGAGGTTTGCGCCTTCCATGCCCTGGTTGTCCTCCCCCGGGAGGTTATGCTTTTCCCCACCATGTGCCACGGCTGCGGGGGGTGCTGGCATCTCTGCCCGGCCGGGGCCATTTCTCCCGGGTGGCGGGAAATAGGGCAGGTGGAAGAAGGTTCAAGCGGTAAAATCGGTTTTGTTCACGGCCGGTTAAATGTGGGTGAGGCCATCAGTCCTCCTCTCATCCAGGCAGTCAAGGAGCGTATCCGGCCGGGCATATTGAACATAATCGATGCACCGCCGGGAACCTCCTGCCCGGTAATCCGGGCGGTAAGAGGTGCCGACTTCTGCCTCCTGGTTACCGAGCCCACGCCTTTCGGACTTCATGACCTGAAACTGGCATATGAAATGGCCGCCAGGTTAGGGGTGCCCTGCGGAGTGGCTGTTAACCGTTCAGATGGAAATGATAACCTCATACGCCAGTTCTGCCACAATAATAACGTCCCCCTGCTTTTCCGGTTGCCCCGGGACCGGGAAGTGGCCGGGGGATATGCCCGGGGCATTCCTGCTGTTGAGGTACGCCCCGGGTGGAAGAAACACTTTTTAGACTTACTGGCCTATTTAGAAAAAGGGGGTTACGCCCGGTGCGCGAATTAGTGGTGCTCAGCGGGAAAGGAGGTACGGGTAAAACCACCGTCTGCGGGAGCCTGGCCGTGCTGGCTTCCAACAAGGTGATGGCAGACTGTGATGTGGACGCGGCAAACTTACATTTACTCCTGGACCCTGTGCTGAAATTCTCCTCACCCTTTTACGGCTTGAAAAAAGCCACCATCAACCGGGAAAAGTGCCTGGGCTGTAATCTCTGCCTGCATTTGTGCCGGTATGATGCCATCGGTCCCGGATTTGTTGTGGATCCGGTTCTCTGTGAAGGATGTGCCGTTTGTTGTCACGCCTGTCCCTGCGGGGCAGTGGAAATGATAGAGCATGTAGCCGGGTATTTATTCCTATCCGATACCCGTTACGGTTCCCTGGTACACGCCCGGCTGGGCATCGCCGAAGACAATTCGGGGAAGCTGGTGGCGGCGGTGCGCAAAGAAGCCCGCCGCCTGGCAGAAGAAGAAAAAAAAGAACTGGTAATTACCGATGGTCCACCCGGTATCGGCTGCCCGGCAATTTCTTGCCTATCGGGAGCGGATCTGGTCCTGGTGGTAACCGAACCCACTTTTTCCGGAAGACACGACCTGGAACGGGTTCTCGAACTGGCAAAACATTTCGGATGCCAGGCGGCAGTTTGCATCAACAAATGGGACCTGGAGCCTGAAAACACCCGGGTGCTGGAGTCGCTCTGCAACCAGTATTCCGTTCCGGTGGTGGGGTACCTGCCCTACGACGAAAGTGTAATGGGGGCAGTTAAAAGCGGCCGGCCGGTTATCCAGGAATGTTCCGGCCCCATGGCAGAGGGAATGCTTGCTTTGTGGGACAAACTTAAAGCCCTGTTGGAATTGAGGTGAGGAAGCTATGACCCAAGACCAGGCAAAGTGCAGTACCTGTAAAGATAAGAATACCGAACAATGCAACCCGGAAAAATGTTCAGAACCTGCCGTCCTGCCCCTCAATGAGGCCAGCGATATTAAGCGAGTGGTTGCGGTTATGAGCGGCAAGGGCGGCGTGGGCAAATCTTCGGTCAGTGCTCTTTTGGCCGTTGCCCTTGCCCGCCGGGGTCACCAGGTGGGTATCCTGGACGCGGATATTACCGGCCCCAGCATTCCCAAGCTTTTCGGGGTAATCGACCGGCCGGAACAGTTTAATAAATTTATTTTACCGGCAAGAACAATAACGGGCATCCGAATGATGTCTTTGAACCTTTTACTGCCCCAGGAAGATGACCCGGTAATCTGGCGCGGCCCCATCCTGTCAAGTGCCGTCAAACAATTCTGGACTGACGTGGCCTGGGGTAAGCTGGATTACCTGATCGTGGATATGCCCCCGGGTACCGGAGATGTACCGCTCACGGTTATGCAATCCCTGCCGCTGGACGGATTGCTGGTTGTTTCTTCACCCCAGGATCTGTCCATGATGGTGGTAAAAAAGGCAATAAAAATGGCCCGGCTAATTAACGTACCCATCCTGGGTCTGGTGGAGAATATGAGTTACCTGCCATGCCCCCACTGTGGCGAGAAAGTTCATCTTTTCGGTTCGAGCCGCGTGGGAGAAGCAGCACGGGAAAACAATTTACCGTTGCTGGCTGTCCTTCCTGTAGACCCGAAATTAACGGAGCTGGGTGATGCCGGGCTCATTGAGAACTACAACGGCACATCCATGCAAAACATTGAGCCTCTGGTGGAAACTCTGGAAAAAATATTAGAAAAAAACAATTAAGGAGCGTGAAGGAGCATGAAAATTGCCCTCCCTTACGACCGCGGTCAGGTTAATCAGCATTTCGGCAGGAGCGAAGAATTTGTTATTTTCGAGATGGCCGGCCAGGAAATTAAAAGCCGGGAAACAGTATCCACCGTCACCCTGCAGCATAACCATGAAGGTCTGGCCGAACTGTTTAAAAACAAAGGGGTTGATGTATTAATTCTGGGCGGCGTAGGCCCCCGTGCCATACAAGCGCTGCAGCAATACGGCCTGCAGGTGATCACCGGCGCCAGCGGTAACGTGGAAGAGGTGGCCCGGGCCTTTGCCCGGGGGGAACTGGTCAGCCGGGGGTCCATATGTGACCACGGCCACGGTTACGGTAATCAATGCCACTACGGCCCGGGCTGCCGTTAGCAGTTGGCAAGCTTTTGATGGCTCTAATTTTAAATGCGATTAAATTAAGAGGAGGGCTAATGCCCTCCCAAAACTTTAATAATAATTATTAATAAATGTTAATTATTTTTGGGGGGAGTATCAAATGAGTTTCGATCTGGATAGATTAGCTGCAGAACTCCAGAAAAAAGTATGGTCACAATTCAGCGATGTAGTTATCGATCATGCCAACAATCCCAGGAACATCGGGAGCATTGAAGAAGCAGACGGGTATGCCAGTGTTACCGGCTTATGCGGCGACACGATTCAGATATGGCTGAAGGTAAAAGATGGCAGAATTAGTCAAATTACCTTCTGGACTGACGGCTGCGGCACCACTATTGCCGCCGGTAGTATGGCTACCGAACTGGCCAAGGGCAAGGCTCTACCTGAGGCTTTGCAAATAACACCCCGTGACGTGCTGGATGCTCTGGGGGGATTGCCCGAGGAAAGCGTGCATTGCGCTTTTCTGGCGGCAAACGCCCTGCATGAAGCTATCAAAGATTACCGGAAATCTCAAGCCGGCCATTTCAATGGCGGCCCACAGACCAGATCGGGGGCCGAGGGTAAATAAAGAGGAGGCACCCGGCTGGACTGAATGCTTATTGCCTGTGGCGTCCTTCCAATCCAAGGTACTCTTTGAGCGCTGCTTGAAGTACTTGGGAAAAATTAACTTTTCTTTCTTCGGCCATGTCGTTTAGCCACTTGGGAATGGTCAGAGTTTTTTTAACAGCCTTTTCTTCCATCCTGTCGCGAAATGGTGGCATCCAAACTTCGATAAGCACAATAGCTTGGTTGGGCTCTGCCTTGATTTGGCTAATTTTGCTTGGCTCAGGGATGGCCATGCCCTCCTGTTCCATGCCGTACAGGTGGAGTGCTAATGCTTCTTTGGCCATGTGCAGGGCCTCTTCTTCAGTATCGCCGCAGGTAATGCATCCAGGAAGGTCGGGAAATTCGATTGAAATGCCGTCATCAGCATAATCAAAGATTGCTGGATATATATATCTCTCTTTTACCATTGTTAGATCCCCCTTACGAGGATATAGATTTTTACGCCTCTATCTCCGCTTGCTTAAAGATGCTTTTCACTGTTTTGGCTGGCAGGCTTTTCTTTGGGTGGGGGACGGTAACCAAGGAGTATGTTTTCATTGCCTTCTCCCCTTTGAGCAGATTAGAACACGTATAACTATACGTTTCAATTGGGTGTTGCCTTTTTTACACAATGTTCAACCTGCTTGGGGAAAAGATGGTCAGTATTGGTGGCCAGGAGTGAAAAATTAGCCGCAAAGGGCCATGGTGGATGGCTGGCGGCCCAATGAATAGGGCCCTGAGTCACGCCTACTGGCGGACTCAGGGTCTGCTCAGTCCCGAATGCTATGAAGCAATCAGTCAAGCTTGGCGAACTGCCGGATGCGGGTCCGTATGACCGGTGGCGGTAGAGGACGGGGGTTAGCCGCTCCCTCCTACTCGATTTCTTAAATTAAAACACCTTTTTCCGGGTCAACTCCTCCTGAACGTCAACCAGCGCTTCACCGAAACGCTGGAAGTGCACTACCTCCCTTTCCCGCAAGAAACGCAGGGTATCCTTTACCCCGGGGTCATCGGTCAAGCGGATCAAATGCTCATAGGTAGTCCGGGCCTTTTGTTCTGCCGCCATGTTTTCATGCAGGTCGGTGACCGGGTCTCCCGTGGCCTGAATATAGGCGGCCGTCCAGGGGACCCCGCTGGCATCCACCGGGTAGACCGCCCGGTCGTGTTCGGCAAAATAGGCTCCCAGATCTTCCCGGCGCAACTGCTCCGGGGTGGCACCCTTCAATAAACGGTAGATCATGGTACCTACAATTTCCCAGTGGGCCAGCTCTTCGGTGCCAATGTCCGTGAGCAGGCCTCGAGCTTTATTTGTAGGCATGGTGTAGCGCTGGGTCAAATAGCGTACGGCAGCAGATAATTCTGAATCCGGCCCGCCGTACTGGGCCATTAAATATTTGGCCATGCGCAGGTCGGTCTTATAGACCCTTACCGGATATTCCAGCTTTTTTTCGTAAATCCACATCCTCTCCAGTCCTTTCTTAAAATTGAATTTCCCAGGGCCAGGGATCTTCAATCCAGCGCCAGGGATATTCGCTGGGC
The DNA here is from genome assembly GCF_030813795.1 of Desulfofundulus luciae. NCBI lineage: Bacteria > Bacillati > Bacillota > Clostridia > Eubacteriales > Peptococcaceae > Desulfofundulus > Desulfofundulus luciae. The sequence goes on from NZ_JAUSUX010000011.1 coordinate 96,115, forward strand.
GAAAAGCCATAAGATACCAGCGGCCCGTACATGCGCTCGTACTGGGCCTTCAACTGGTTCAAGCGCTCGGTAACCAGGTTGTAATCATTTAAAGGCTCCTGTTCAGTGGGATGGGTGTCCAGGTAAAGGGTCAACTCTATGGCCGCGAATTCCAGGGCCATAATATCATGCAGCAATTGCAATCGCCTCGAATCCACTTATTTTCCTCCTTTCCAGGGGGGAGTTACATTTTAATAGGGGTAGGGGCTGTAAAGTTCCGGGAAAAGGGTCCCTTTTTCCAGAGCCTCCGCCGGACTGTAAGTTCTGCCGTAACGCTGGGGGGGTACATAGGCCTGCGCCAGACGTAGTGGGGGGTAAAAGGCAGTGGTATGGGCGACCGGGGAAGGGTCTGCAGCGGTTGCTTTTACTTCCTGCCCGGGCGTTTTTTCGGGAGTGGTCATTCCAATAAGCCTCCTCCAATAAATAACATTATATGGCTGTTCTTACAGATAAAGTATGATGGGCCAGCATATAATGACACCGCAAAAAGTGTAATCCTTGAGTTTCCTGCCCAAATGATGAGCGCTGACAAAAAACCCCCGGCGGGTGGCGCCGGGCTTCTTTCATTCCGCAATGCCGGCCAGTTTTTTGGCCGGCTTATTCTTTTTCCGGACCGGTGAAGGCGTACAGGGCCATCTTCTGGCCCTGGGATGCGTTATTTGTCAGAAACTAGATCCCCCCGGGGCTTATAAATTTTATAGGGATTGTAAACCTTAAGTGACAGCCGGCAAAATTACCGGACCCGACATCAGTTGCCGAGGTGGGGACCCGTGTTGCATCCTGCGCCGCAAAGTTTTAGCCGTTTTCTGGTCATGGTGGTTATTTTTTGTCTGTTTTATCGGGTGGCGGCTCCGTTAGGGGCAGCCCCTTCCAGTAACGTCCTGGCCGGACGTGTGATCGTGATTGATCCCGGCCATGGCGGGGACGACCCCGGGACGGTGGGGTGTCACGGTATTGTGGAAAAGGATGTGGCCATGGAGGTCAGCCGGCGGGTGGCGGGCGTTTTCCGGCAGGCCGGGGCCCGGGTGGTGCTGACCAGGGATGGAGACCGGGAACCGGCGGGTCCCGGGGGAAGCGGTGGGGAAAGGATAGAAGCCCACGACCTGGCCCGCCGGGTGGAGCTGGCCAACAAATGCGGTGCCCATCTTTTCCTGAGCATCCACTTAAATCATTTTTCCGAGCCCGATGAATACGGGGCACAGGTATTTTACCAGACCGGTTCCCGGGAAAGCCGGAAACTGGCTGAAGCCATCCAGGCGGAGCTGAACAAGAACCTGGTGGATTCGGGGCGCCAGGCTTTGGCCGGTGACTTTTACGTCTGCCGCAATTCCCGCATGCCGGCGGTAATAGTGGAAGTGGGGTTTTTAAGCCACGAACAAGAATCCCGGCAGCTAACCGCTCCCGCCTATCAGGAACGGGCTGCCCGGGCCATCCTCCAGGGTGTGGTCAATTACTTTCAGGGCGACAAGGGGGAGGTGAAACAGCATGGTTAACATTACCCGCCTGGTGGCTTTCTTGCTCGCTTTAAGCCTGGCCGCCGGCCCCGCTGCCGCAAGCAGTAGTGTGCCGGTGACCGGGGGACTTTCCAATCAACCGGTAAAGAATATTGATTACTCACCTTTAAAAAAGCAAATGGAAAAATTTGTGCGCGGGAAAAAGTCCACCTTTGCCATTTACTTTGAGGATCTGGCCTCCGGCACCAGTTTCGGCATTAATGCCGACAAACCAATGGTGGCAGCCAGCACGGTCAAGCTGCCCATGGCTCTGTATATAAACCAACTGGTGGTACAGGGTAAAATGCACTGGTACGACCGGGTGAGTTACCGCAAGGCTACGGATTACGAAGACGGTTCTGGAGTGCTGCGTTACGAAGCCAGGGACGGAGATACCTTTTCCCTGCGCTTGCTGACCAATCTGGCCATCACCATCAGTGATAACGTGGCCTACCGCATGCTGGCCAGGCACGTGGGCCGGCCGAATTTTTATGCCTATATGAAGGGGCTGGGTGGCCGTACAGTCTATCCGGGAGGGAAAAATTTGACCACTGCCCGGGACCTGGCCACCTATGTCAGGGCCACCCTGGATTTCGCCCGGCGCCATCCGCAGGAAGGCCAGCGCCTGCTGGACGATCTGGCCCACCCGTCTTTTCATATCGGCTTACCGGGGTTGCTTCCGCACCAGGTCATGGTGGCCCATAAGGAAGGGGATCTGGAGGGGATAGCCAACGACTGCGGGGTGGTTTTTAGCCGGCGGCCTTACATCCTGGTGGTTCTGTCCGGTGGAGTGAGGGATACCCGGGAGGGTTTTGCCGACATCGCCCGGTTAAGCAAGATGGCTTACGATTTTCAGGAATCTCTCCCGGCGGCTGAAATATTCCCGGTATACCAATCACCGGTAAATGTTTCAGTAAAACCGCTCCCACCGGCACCATGGCGGGGTCACTGAACATTTACAATCACCGAAATAAGGGTAAGGAGGTTTGACTAAATGTTCGCCCGGAAAATCCTCAGTACCTTGTTGATTTGTTTATTTACCCTGGCCTGTGCCTTACCGGCCTGGGCGGTGAAAGAGAAGGAGGAAGGCACCAGCGGCGGGCTGGATACTACCGCCGAATCAGCGGTGCTCATGGAAGCCCATACGGGCAAGGTTTTATGGGCCAAAAATCCCGATAAGGAATTACCCATGGCCAGTGTGACCAAAATCATGACCCTTCTTTTAGCCGTGGAAGCCGTGGAACAGGGCAGGGTCAGTTTGAAGGACCGGGTGGTGGCCAGTGAAAACGCGTGGGAGATGGGCGGCTCCCAGATTTACCTTGAACCCGGGGAAGAATTCAGTTTCGAGGAAATGCTCATTGCCGTGGCCGTAGGATCGGCCAATGATGCCAGCGTGGCCGTGGCCGAGCACATCCTGGGGAGCGAAGAGGCTTTTGTGGAGGCCATGAACCGGCGGGCCAGGCAACTGGGCTTAACACACACCCACTTTGTCAACTGCACAGGCCTGCCGGCCAGGGGCCATTACACTTCGGCTTACGATATGGCGGTTATTTTGCGGGAATGTTTGAAATATCCCCTTTTCCGCCGCATCTCCTCCATCTACGAATATGATTTGCGGGGCGGGAAGTTCAAGCTGTGGAATACCAACAAGCTGCTCAAGTGGTACGAGGGCGTGGATGCTGGTAAGACGGGCTGGACCAACGAGGCCAAATATTGCCTGGCTTCTTCGGCGGAACGGGACGGCCTGCGGTTGATTGTGGTAGTCCTGGGTACACCCGAACCAAAGAGCCATTTCCGGGAATCCATCAAGCTTTACAAGTATGGCTTTGCCCGTTACAAGGCGGTAAACATCTACCCGGCGGGTGCTAAAGTAAAATCCCTGCCGGTAAGCAAGGGCGTGGTGGACAAGCTGGATGTGGTGGCAAAAGACCGGGTTACCGTGGTAGCACCAAAAGGGGAGGACCGGGGATTCACCACCCACCTGGAACTGCCCTCCCACGTAACCGCTCCCGTGACCCGGAGGCAGCAGCTTGGCTTCTGTGTAGTGAAAAAGGACGGGCAGGAAGTGCTACGGGTGCCTCTGGTGGCCCGGTATGAAGTTAAAAAGGCCAACTTGCTGCAGCAGATCAAAAAAGTATTTACCCGCCTGCACAGCGTTCGTTAAAACGGGTGCCCCGGGATAAGGGGCGCCTTAAAATTTGCATTTCGACAGAATGTATGGTAACATTTAGCAGGAGAATCCCATCCCAACGTAGAAGTTACGAGTTAAATACGGCAAATATTCATTAAAACCGTTATAACGAGGATGCGGTGCGCATCTTACGCAAAGCACTGGAGTGAGCGAGGACCCAGCACTCACCGGGATACTGGCTCTTCCCAAGACCGGATATGTCAATTAAACCTGAAACACCGGGAGCAAAGTCATATTTGAGTGAGTGCTGGGCCGCATCCAACCGGGCTCATTGAATAATTTATTTACCCAAAACGCGGTAGGAGTGATCTATGGTGGAACTGGATCTGGAAATCAGACAGGATACCCTGTTTGTCCGGCCGGAAGGGGAGCTGGACCTGGGGGTAGCCGATTTCCTGCGCAATGCCCTGGAAGAATCTTTAAATAAAAACCCGGTGCGTCACCTGGTGCTCAATTTAAGCCGGGTCTCTTATATTGACAGTTCCTGCTTAGGGGTTATCCTCGGCCGCTACAAGCGCCTGGCCCGGGAAGGAGGCAGGGTTTCCCTGGTGGGTTTGCAGCCCCATGTGCGGCGCATTTGTGAGCTTTCGGGGCTGTTGCGGATCATGGGTGAGTATACCACGGAAGAGGAAGCTGTGGCCAGGGCCGGGTGAGGGGGGATTGCCATGAAGGTGATTAACCAGCTAAAGATGGAGTTTTTAAGCCTGCCGGACAACGTAGCTTTCGCCCGGGTGGCCGTGGCCGCCTTTGCCTCCCAACTGGACTTTACCCTAAACGACTTGGAGGAAATTAAAGTAGCTGTTTCCGAAGCGGTGGCCAATGCCATTGTCCATGGTTATGAAAATTCCCCGACTGGCATCGTACGGGTGCTCGTCACGTTGCTGGAAACCGGGGTGGAAATCCGGGTGGAAGACAACGGCAAGGGCATTGCCGATGTAAAGAAAGCGCTGGAACCGGCCTATTCCACCGATCCGGAACGCATGGGGCTGGGGTTTGTGTTCATGCAGTCCTTCATGGACCGCCTGCATGTGGATTCCAGCCCGGCCAGGGGAACCCGGGTAACGATGATTAAAAACATTAACAACCGGGGTGCAGCAGCGGCTTCCCAGGGGGGGCATTGAGGTGACTGCCCTATGAGTACCCGATTGGTGGAAATGAATTTACCCCGCTTCCCCCTTTTGGACGACGGAGAGATGCGGGAACTGCTGCGCCGCGCCCGGGCCGGGGACAAGACTGCCCGGGAAAGGCTCATCAACTGTAATCTAAAACTGGTCTTCAATTTGGTCCGGCGCTTTCAAAACCGGGGTTACGAACTGGAAGATTTGTTCCAGATTGGGTGCATTGGTCTGATGAAGGCCATCGATAAGTTCGATCTAAACTACGACGTTAAATTTTCCACTTATGCCGTGCCCATGATTGTGGGGGAAATCCGGCGCTTCTTGCGGGATGATAACCCCGTGAAGGTGAGCCGGTCGGTGAAGGAAACCGCCTACCGCATCCAGCAGGCCCGGGAGCGCCTTACCGGGCGGCTGGGCCGCGAACCCTCGGTGGGGGAAGTGGCCGCGGAGTTGGGGATTTCCCGGGAGGATGTGGTCACCGCCATGGAAGCGGCCCAGGCGCCTACCTCCATCTACGAAACTCTCCACCAGGATGATGGCGATCCCATATACCTTCTGGATCAGCTCCGGGATGGAGATGAAGGGGAGATGCCCTGGCTTGACCACATTGCGGTGAAGGAATTGCTCATGTCCCTGCCAGAACGGGATAGAAAAATCCTCATCTGGCGGTTTTTTGAAGACAAAACCCAGGCAGATGTGGCCAGACGGCTGGGTTTGTCCCAGGTACAGGTGTCCCGCCTGGAACGCCAGGTTTTAAAAAAGCTCAAGGAAATGTTGCAACCCGGGGAGAATGGTTAACCCCCGGGTTTTTTCACTGTTTCTTGCCCGCATAAAACTCTCTTTCATTGTAGATAATAGCCTTAGTTGTTAAAAAAGTTTATCAAAGGGGGGTGACTTTATGCATATCAGGGTTTCGGAATTAGTAGGTGAGTCGCCCAACGGATGGAAAGCTGCAGTCCAGGCGGCCGTGGACGAAGCCTCCAAGACCATCAGCGATATTGTAGGCGTGGAAGTGGTCAACCTGACCGCCAATGTGCAAAACGGTCGGGTTGTCGAGTACAAGGCCAATGTAAAGGTTGCCCACCGGGGTTAGCGGCAAAAAACAAGGAAATTCAGCCTTTTCCGTGTTGCCCGAAAGGGGTACCTTGCAAACTCAATCCAGAACAGTCCAATCTAAAACCCGGTAAAATCAAAGATTCCAGAACAGTTCGTTTGCAAACGGTTTGCAAACTCCCGCTGTGGGTAACGGGAACAAAAAGGTGCCGGAGAACCAAAGCCCGCCTGTTTTTCTACAGGTGGGTTTTGGTTTTTTGGCACAATTTATCGCTACCTGTCGAACTGCCCCAAATACAAAAGCCCGCCTACCATCATATGGAATTCCAGAATATTACAAGAACTGCATTGCTGGGTACCCTGCCTTACGGTTCGTTTTTTCAACCGCTGGTACGGTGGGTTGTACATTTCGGGTACCTGCCCGACCGTTTTTGGGTGGACTTTGCGGTTTGTTTGTATGGGGGTAGGTAATGTGGCGGGTGGCGCTGATTTCACAACCGGCAAAACAACAATCGCTTGCATGAAGCAATCTATTGTTTCCAGCCATGCCTTGGTGTAGGAGGATACTACTACGGTTGCCCTTTCCAATCGAATACACCATGTGGTATGAAGGCAGGAGCTCGCAATACTATTCCCCCGATTTGGACTTTGGAGCCGGAGCGTGCCGGCCTGTCAACACCGGTCTTGATCATTATTGCCGGGCCTGGCAGGCGAACAATATAAAGAACAACGTTTTTCGTGGGTGCCCGCCTTTTTTATTAATGGACGAAAACGGAGCAGCCCGCTCCCCTCTTCCGGGGGCAGGCCGCTGATGTGCAAACGACCAAAATTGTGCCGGAACGATGATCTACTGGGTTTGTCCGTAAGGAGCAGGCGGGCCAAAGTGTTCGAAACCTCCGTCCTGCGGCGCGTTTTGCAGCCGCTGGATCAATTTATCGGCTTTATCCTTAGGAATCTTGCCGTCCTTCACCGCCTGCTGGATGGCCTGGATTTTGGCATCAAGGAGTTTCTGGTGCAGTTGATCCATAGTAAGCCCTTTTTCCTGGGCGATGTCGGAAATCTTCTTACCCTGCTGCAGTTCGGTTTTAAGTTCGTCGGCGCTCATACCCAGGATTTGGGCCAGCACATCCATCTGCTTGCCCATGAATTTCCCGGCTCCGGCTTTCGTGCCATCTTTAGAGCCGTGGAACAGTCCCATTGGGAAAAACCTACCCTGTTCTATCCTGTCCTTGATTTTTTGTGCCTGGTCGGAAGTCAGCTTGCCCTGCTGAACGGCTTCATCAACCATTTGCAGTTCGGTTTGCTTGATGGCATTCATCAGTTTGCCTTGTTCTACGCCCAGGTTGGCCGCCAATTTTTCCAGGAAGACCTGGAATGGTGCGGGCACCCCGGACTGGTTTCCCGCGGGTGCGTTTTGTGCCAGGGCGACACCCGAAAGAAGCGCAACCGCAGCAAAGGCAATAGCGATAATCACGGCAACTTTTCTTTTCACCGCAAACTCCCTCCTCTGTAAATTTCGCACTCTTTTTCCCCCGTTGAAAGTGCAGATACTTTCCGCCTCCTAGGTGACCTGGCGCAGGGTGGCTCCGGCTGGAGGCTTTCTCTATCACCTCCTCGAAACGGCTTTTTTTCGGCGGCAGGCGTCCTCGGTACTTATTTAAACAGGTGATTGTTGCGGGTCAATTAAAAGTTCGTTAAAGATTCATTGCGGAGTTTTGCAAAAAAATGAAAAGGTTTGTGAAACTGTAAAAAGAAAGGGGGCTTGCACGTGCATCTCATCCTCAACCGCCCGGGTTTGTTCGGGTGGCTGTCCGAGATGCTCCAGATGCTTAACACTCGACAATATTTGACAATGTTCCTCTTGCAGTGGCAATACAAGAATCGGTAGTGCTATCCTATTCAGTACCATTTTTTAGGGACGCCCGACCTTTTTCTTTTGAGAATTGTTGTCTAAAGAGAGGTGGCCTCGTAACCATGCCATCGCCACGGCGGTATACACCGAAGCGGTGGGCCGGGTGCTGGGCCTGCAGGAGAAAGAGCTGGAATGGCTCACCCGGGGGGCTTTCTTCCATGACTGCGGGAAGATAAGCTGGCCCTTGGCGCTGGTGGACAAGACAGGTCAACCGGATCGGCGAAGAAGTTGCGGAGATTGCAGAACAGACCAACCTCCTGGCACTAAACGCTGCTATAGAAGCCGCCCGGGCTGGCGAGCACGGGCGTGGTTTTGCCGTAGTAGCTGAAGAAGTAAGGAAGCTGGCGGGGAAAACGAAGGATGCGGTAGGGACTGTGAAAGAATTGGCTGCAGAAGTGGACCAGTTGTCAGAATCGGCCGACCGCCGCAGCAAAGAGGTAACGGAGTCCTTTGAGATTTATTCCGGGCAGGTTACCTCTGTAGTACAAAGCATAGATGAAAGCATGAAGCAGGTGGAACTTGCATCCAGCGCCCTCAACGAAATAACCCGGGTCATGAATCAGGTAGCCACTACGGCAACAGATCTTGCCCAGTCGTCACATCGGCTTGCCCAAATAACAGCTTTCGGTGACTCCTGTGTAGCTAATGCCACCCACATCCGTGAAGCCACCCTGCCGGTTCTGGAAGAACTCCTGGTCGAGATAGGATACGCCGGTTCATACCCTGGCAGCCAGGCTTTTCGACCATGCCCGGTTCATTGATACTGTAGTGGCGAAAGTTGGAACAGGCGAAAAATTATCCGACCATACCGGATGCGCCTTCGGACGCTGGTATGTAGGTGAGGGCGGCAGGCAGTTCGGCCACTTGCCTTCCTGGCGGGCTATAGACGAGCCTCACCGCTTGGTTCATGTTGTCGGTGCTACTCTGGTGAGAGAGGCCCGGGCAGAAACAGCCGAAGAATTGGCCCAGGCATCCCTGGAACTGCTACGTTGCTTCGTAGCGCTGAAAAAAGAGATTGCCAAAATAACCAAAGGTTAAAAAGAGAAGGGGTTTAAAAAGAGAAGTTAATAAGGCCGCCTATAGCGTACTGGGCATCAATATGGCCGGTCAGAAGGAAGTCCTGCGCATCTGGGTTGGGGAACACGAAGCGCCAGTTTCCAGCTCAGTGTCTGCAATGACTTGAAAAGGGGCGGCCAATGTGAAGATTGCCCACCGGGGCTAAATCGAAGTTTGAAACTTTCAAATTAAAACCTCCCGAAAATCAAGGGATCCGGGGCAATAATAGAAGACGTACCACTACATTTACCTCCATTTTACAATAATGAGGGTGTGTGGTAATCATCGGAAGTCCGAGCACTTTGTTTGCAAGTGCCGTTACCGTCGTTTTTGATTTCAGCTACCTTTAGGGGTGGCCGGATTCCCAGTGCTCTGAATGCTTCATATGCGTTGCCCACCAGTTCCGT
>NZ_JAUSUX010000012.1 GCF_030813795.1 Desulfofundulus luciae
AGCTTGATTTTTGGTGTTTTTTGGGCGCGTGAGGTCTCATTTCTTTTTCAGGGGGCTGATCCCCTTCTGGTGCCTACTGAAATTTTACACGGCCACAAAAAAGTGTGAACCGTCTGTGATATTGTCAGGGTAAAATAGTTGCATGTTAACCGGAGCCGCCCCGCCGGTGCACTTATTTGACCACCTGTGGGGTGGATGTCAAGGCCATTGCCTTGAAGCTAAGGTTTTGAGAGGTGAGGTCTCATAACGGGAAAAATTTTTGTGGAGATACCTGCTGGACCTTGACACGGACGAAAACCCCGCGTGATAATCCACGCAGGGTTCGCTTCTAACCGGCCGTTTCAAAAAATCAACACATGAATTTTAGCCTGGACTTCCGCTACTATTTCCTCGGGAACCTTACAGAAAAATTCTGCCTTTCGCGCCCGCCAATCGAGGCTCTTAATCTGATCTGCTAGAATTACACCGGAGACATTTAACTCGTCAGGTAATGGCACCTCAAAAGGATAACCTTTTGTCTTTGAAGTTATAGGGCACATTAAGGCCAAACCGACCTTCCCGTTATATAGTTTGGGTGACAAAACCAATGCCGGTCGTGTGCCGGCCTGTTCATGTCCAACCTGGGGATTAAACCGGAGCCAAACAACATCTCCGCGGTCGGGAACGTAAACTTCAGAACTCACCAGATTTCACGCCCAACCGGATGCCCGGTACTAATTTCGTGATGGACGTTCTGGGGGGTAACCTGGGACAGAAGCATATCCAGGCTGCAACGCTTGCGGCGAATTATAATAGCATTATCTTTAATTTCAAAATCAACCGGCGTACCCTCTCTCAGACCAATTTTTTCCGCGAGTGTTCTGGGAATGCGGATACCCAGACTGTTCCCCCACTTTGTAACGCGGGATTGCATATCCTTCCCTCCATTTAATGTTTATACATAGTATATACATTTTAAAAATAAAATTCAAGAAATTAGCCGCAAGATTTCTCAAGCTTCAGTGGCGCAACAAATCGGCAGAAAGACCGGGACGCTCCAATGCCATATCTATATTTTACCATTTTATACATGAAGCGGAGCATATTTTCATCAGGCAGGCCCCGCGCATGCAAACAAAATAAGCCGGAAGGCCTTTATTCCATGGCTTTCCGGCTCTTCTGGTACGCGGTGATCATACTTCCATGATGATGGGTAAAATCATGGGCCTTCTCCTTGTTTTTTCATAGAGGAACTTCCCTAACACATCTCTTACCTGTGCCTTAATAGCCGCCCATTCCGAAAGACCCCGATCGTTGCATTTTTCCAGGGCCTCCTTGACCCTTTGCCTGGCTTCTTCCATCAATTGCTCGGACTCCCGCACATAAACAAAGCCCCTGGAAACAATATCCGGCCCGGCCATAACCTGGCCCAATTCGCGATTAATGGTCACGACCACGATCAGGATCCCGTCCTGGGAAAGCTGCCTGCGGTCCCGCAGTACAATGTTACCCACATCACCCACGCCCAAACCATCCACCAGCACGCGCCCGGCCGTTACCCGCCCGGCAATACGACCGGAACGCCGGGTAAACTCCAGTACCTGGCCGTTCTCAGCCACAAAAATATTTTCCGCCGGAATACCCATACTGCGGGCCAGATCCGCATGTTTGATCAACATGCGGTACTCGCCATGCACCGGCACGAAAAACCGGGGCTTGACCAGGTTGATCATCAGTTTAAGCTCTTCCTGGCTTGGATGGCCGCTCACGTGAATGCCCGAAACCGCCTCATAGATGACATGAGCACCCTGCTTGAACAGTTGATCGATAATCCGCGCCACCAGCTTTTCGTTGCCCGGAATGGGAGTGGCGGAAACAATGATGGTATCGCCAGGAAGAATTTCCACCTGCCGGTGGTCCCCCAGGGCCATCCTGGTAAGAGCTGACATGGGCTCACCCTGGCTACCCGTACACAAAAAGACCACTTTATTTTTAGGTAGACGGTTGGCTTCCTCCAGTTCTACCAGGGTTCCTTCGGGAATATGAAGATAACCCAATTCGTGGGCTATGTTGATCACATTAATCATACTGCGGCCAATCACCGCCACCTTGCGGTCGTAACGGTGGGCGGTGGTAATGGCCTGCTGCAAGCGGTGCACATTGGAAGCAAAGGTGGCTACAATGATGCGCTCTTTAGCCTGCCGGAAGGTTTCATCAAAGGTAGTCCCAACCATCCGTTCCGACATGGTATAACCGGGTCGCTCCACGTTGGTGCTGTCAGAAAGCAATACCAGCACGCCCCGTTCCCCTAATTGGGCGAAGCGATAAAAGTCGGTAACCTCTCCGTCCACGGGGGTTTGATCGATTTTAAAGTCCCCGGTGTGCACAATAACTCCAACCGGCGTATGAATGGCCACGGCTACCGCATCAGGAATACTGTGGGACACCCGGATAAATTCTACTTTGAAAGGACCGATCGTCACCGTATCCCGGGGCTTAACCACCTGCAAATTTGCCTCGCCGGCCACCCCTTGTTCCTTAAGCTTACCCTGGAGCAAACCCAGGGTAAGCCTGGTCCCGTAGATGGGCACGTTCAACTGCTTCAGTACATAAGGCAGGGCACCGATGTGATCCTCGTGTCCGTGGGTAAGCACTATACCGCGCACAGCATCTTTATTTTCCAGGAGATAAGTGATATCGGGGATCACCACGTCGATCCCCAACATCTCTTCCTCCGGAAACATTAAACCGCAGTCTATAACCAGAATATTTTCCCCGAACCTCACCGCCATCATGTTTTTCCCGATCTCACCTAGTCCCCCGAGGGGGATCAGAGCCAGTTTTGGTTCCTTGGCCAAAAACACACCTCCTAACCTGTTTTTCAAAAGATCACTGAGTCTCAAGTTCCGGTGAGAAAAAACAGGAGAAGGCGGGGAAAATATTCCGTTGTTAACGTAGTTTTGCTGGTAACTCAATTAAATCCCGATGCTAATTATACTGGATTCCCTCCCGCTATACAAGGGCTGCTGCCGTCCTGGCCTAATAAAATAATTGCCAGAAAGCCTGCCCCATAAACCCAATAAAAAAAATGGGGCATGACTTCCCCCCATAAACGCTCTTTAATAGATACTGTCGCATAACCAGTTGGGCGGCCCAGCACTCACTGGTAAGGTAGTTCTTTTGAGTACATTAGTCACATATGCTTAATAGCTATTTTAACGAGCCGTTGTTCTAGTGAGTGCTGGGTCGCTCCATGCTCCTTAGCGACGACCGCCCCCCTGGCAATCCCCGCACCGCCTATGCCCGCTCTAACGCGAGAGACGTCCCGGCAGGAGAGTTAAATCAACTTCAAGCTGGCCAGCACGTTTTTAATGGTTTCCTTTTCCTGGGCCGTAGCTTCGACCAGGGGCAAACGGGGCGCCCCCACCTGATAGCCCAGTAAATTGAGGGCTGCTTTTATGGGCACCGGGTTGGTAGTGATGAACATGGTCTTGAAAACAGGGAAAAGTTCCAGGTGAATCTGCGTGGCCAGGGTCGTGTTTCCGGCCGTAAAGGCATTGACCATTTCCTTAATCCGCAGCCCCACCACATGGGAGCAAACGCTGACCACACCCTTGGCCCCTAAAGCCATCATGGGCAGGGTCAGGGAATCATCGCCGCTGTAAATGGCAAAATCATCGGGTAGAGACCGGCGCAATTCACTGACCTGGTCCAGGCTGCCGGATGCCTCTTTGATTGCTACAATGTTCTCGATTTGGGCCAGCCGGGCCACCGTTGCCGGCAGAACGTTGACCCCCGTGCGGCCGGGAATGTTGTAAAGCATTACCGGAAGATTGGTACTGTTGGCAACGGCCTTAAAATGCTCATATAACCCGTCCTGGGACGGCTTGTTGTAATAAGGCGCCACGAGCATTACGCCGTCCACGCCCACTTTTTCGGCCATCTGGGTGAGAGTGATGCTCTCGGCAGTGTTGTAGGTCCCGGTTCCGGCAATTACCGTAGCCTGCCCGCCAACCTCTTCCACCACCACCCGGAAGAGCTCGATCTTCTCGTCCCTGGTCAGGCTGGGAGATTCACCAGTAGTACCGCAGACTACCAGTCCATCGGAACCTGATTGTACCAGATAACGGGCCAGCTTTCTGGCTTGCTGGAAATCCACCGCCAGATCCTTACCAAAGGGCGTCACCATGGCGGTGAGCACACGCCCAAAATCAACGGCCAAAATATTCACCTTCCTTCTTCCGTATTAAGGCGTACCGCTTTACCCACTACCTATGCGCCACTGATAAACTGACGATGCAGTGCCCGCACAGCCCTTTCCATATCCTCCTGCCTGACCAATACCCAGATGGTAGTGTGGGAATCGCTGGACTGCAAAATGGGAATATTTTCCTTGGCCAGGGCATCCACTATTGAGGCCATCACCCCGGGAACACCGGTCATGCCGGCACCCACGGCCGCTACTTTAGCACAACCCGGTATAATCTCCGCGACAAAGCCCGTGTTCTCCAGCACCTGGGCGGCTTTCTCGGCTACCTCCTCCTTAACGGTAAATACCACCTGATCAGGATAAACGTTAATAAAATCAAGGCTAATGCCCGCCAGGGCCAGGCCCTTGAACAACCGGCGCTGCTGTTTTAAACCTTCCGGACCTCCGTCTGTGTTTACTTTAAACTGGACTACGTTGGGAATTTGGGTGATGCCCGTAATTGTCCGGTCCCTGGTGATATCAATGGTTCCCTTATACACTTCACCGGAACTGGTCACCAGTGTGCCGGGAGCATCGCTAAAAGTAGATTTCACCCGCAGGGGAATATTTTTTTGCATCACTATTTCCACCGCCCGGGGATGCACCACCTTGGCTCCTTCATGGGCAAGTTGGCAGATTTCGTCGTAGGTGACCATCTCTCTGGCCACGGCATCGCTCACGATGCGGGGGTCGGCAGTCATAATCCCATCCACATCGGTATAAATATCAACATACTCGGCATTAATGGCTACTCCCAGGGCTGCAGCGGTGGTGTCACTGCCCCCCCGGCCCAGGGTGGTAATCTCACCTTCCTCGCTGATCCCCTGGAAACCGGCCACCACCACTATCTTGCCCTCCCGGGCGTGTTTTAAGACGGCCTCGGGTTTAACCCGAAGGATTCTTGCCTCGGTAAAGTTGTTATCGGTAATAATTCCAGCCTGGGCACCGGTAAGAAAAACTGCCGGGTGACCCATTTTTTCCAGGGTGGCCACCATTACCACACCGGAAATAATCTCACCACAGGACATAAGCAAATCCATTTCCCGGGGAGAAATATTCCGGTTGATTTGCTTGACCATATTGATCAGGGTATCGGTAGCATAGGGATCCCCATTGCGCCCCATGGCCGAAACCACCACTACCGGCATATAACCCTCTTCCTTCGCCGCCACCACCTTGGCGGCTACCATCTCCCGCCCTTGTGGCGTGGCTACGGATGTACCACCAAATTTTTGCACTAAAAACTTCATTTACTGCCTCCCCCGAAGACAACGGTATTTAATCAGCAATTCAGCAATTTGCACCGCATTGGTGGCTGCGCCCTTGCGCAGCTGATCTGCCACTACCCAGAGGTTAAGCCCCCGCTCGATGGAATTATCCTCCCGGATGCGGCCTACAAAGACTTCATCCCGGTGGGAACAGAAGAGGGGCATGGGATATTCTTTCTGGGCCGGGTTATCCAGGACCACGATACCCGGGAAACTGGCCAGCACCTCCCTGGCCTTCCGTGAGGTCAGCTTTTCTATGGTTTCCACATTGACCGATTCGGAATGACTGCGGTAAACCGGAACCCGTACGGTAGTAGCCGTAATGGCCAGCTGGTCATCATGGAGAATCTTCCGGGTTTCCTTTACCATCTTCCACTCTTCTTTAGTATAGTCCATCTCCTGGAATACATCAATGTGGGGAATGAGGTTAAAAGCTATTTGATAAGGAAAAACTTTCGGCGGGTAATCACGGCCATCCAGTACGGCCCTGGTTTGGGCGGTCAGCTCCTCAATGGCCTCCATGCCGGCACCGGAAACGGCTTGATAGGTGGAAACCACCACCCGCTTGATTCCCGCCACATCTTTAATTGCCTTTAAAGGAACTACCATGATGATAGTGGAACAGTTCGGGTTGGCAATAATCCCCTGGTGCCACTTGACATCTTCCGGATTCACCTCGGGCACCACCAGGGGAACCTGGGGATCCAGCCGGAAATTGCTGCTGTTGTCAATCACCACACAGCCCCGTTCTACCGCCGCCGGACCGAACTCTTTACTGGCGGCCCCGCCGGCAAAAAGGGCGATATCCATACCGGCAAAGGAGTCAACGCTGGTTTCCTCCACCGTGTAAGTCCTGCCCCGGAAGACCATTTGCTTTCCGGCCGAACGGCTGGTGGCGCACAGTTTCAGTTCTCCCACGGGAAAGTTTCTTTCTTCCAGCACCTTTAAAATTTCCTGCCCCACCGCACCGGAGGCACCAACAACCACTACATTGTACAAAGAAAAATTCCTCCTTTCAGAAACAATAACCGAAAATTTATTTTACTGGGCCGGACACCATTAAATGGCACGTCCCCTTTAAGATCAAAAAACTGGCCCGATCATTTTAGGTACGGGCCTCATGTGAAAAAACTTTCTTTGGCTCCCCCGTAACCAGTGATCACGACACATTCACGAGCACAGGCTGTATCTGCTTCCCCTCCAGGGCATAGAGAACAGTGTCGACAATGAGGTCCATCTTTGCCTTCAGAGAATTGGGTTTCTCAAGCGGATTATCCTGGCCAAAAGGCACCAGGTAAATATTCTTGGTATTTAAAAGCAAACCCAGATTCCTGGCGTTCATGCTCAACCCGTCGTTGGTGGAAATGGCCAGAACCACCGGACGCAGGTTGCGCAGGTGGGCTTTGATGGCCATCAGCACCGGGCCGTCGGTAATACCGTTGGCCAGCTTGGCCAGCGTATTCCCCGTACACGGCGCCACCACCACCACGTCTAAAAGCTTGCCCGGCCCGATGGGTTCAGCCCCTGTAATGCTGTTTATGGGCGCATGACCGGTGATTTTCCCTAGAAGATCCTTCCACTTCTGGGCCGAACCATATTTGGTATCGGTGCCATCCACCACTGCGCTGATGATGGGGTAAACAATAGCACCTTCCCTGACCAGGTTCTCGACCTGGACCATAACTTCATCCAGAGTACAGTGGGAACCGGTAACGGCAAAACCCACGCGTACATCTTTCAAGCGCATGACTAGCACCTCCGCTGGAGAGCCGAAAGCTAGAGGGCCAATTGTTCGGCCAGCAGCCGGGGAACAACCCTGGCCAGGATTTCCCCGGCGGTCTTCGGTGCTACCCTGCCGGGTAATCCGGGAAGCAAAAGGGCAGTAATACCAAGCCGCCGGGCAACCTCAAAATCGGTGCCGCCGGGGGAAGAAGCCAGATCTAGAATTAAAGTGCCGGGCCGTACCTGCAAAAGGACCCGCTCGTCTAACACCAGGGCCGGTATGGTATTGAAAATAACGTCTGCCCCTGCTGCTACGGCCGGAAGTTCAGGTAAATCGGCAGTTCCCAGCCCCATCTCAAAGGCCCTGGCCCGCTGGGCAGGATTACGGGCTACCACCACGGTGCGGGCCCCCAGGGCATGCAACATGCGGGCCAGAGTGGTACCGGTCCGCCCAAAACCCAGCACAACGGAGTTACTGCCGTGGATAGTGATGGGCAGCCTCTCCATGGCCACCTGGATAGCCCCTTCGGCGGAAGGAATGGAATTTAATATGGCTACTTCATCAATTTCCATTAGCTCAATTAGACGGAGGTTTGCCCGGGCCGTCATTTCCTTGAGCTTTGGCCTGGCCATGCCTACCAAGACCGGCGAGCCAGGGACCAACAGGGCTAGATGATCCTCCCACAAAACCAGCGGCTGGTCCAGGTATACCGTGTGAATACGACCCTGGTTGTCGATCCCGGGCACGGGCAAAATCAAAGCGTTGGCTCCGGCCAGTGCCCGGGAGATTTCCCTACAGGGAGTGATATTCTTCCCCTCAACTGGTACTCCTACCACTTTCAGGTGTGCCCCTAATACCGCCAGCCGTTCAACCAGGATCTTCTCCCTGGCATCACCGCCAAGTACGGCCAATGTCACCCCGTGCAGATCTGGCTGCATGGCCGGCAAACCCTCCTTGGGCTTCTCATATTTACCACCAATATATGAGGGGCTGAAAGGGGAGGTGCTTGTCATGGGTTATTCGAAAAGCAGGTTTTCCAGCCCGTAAACCACTCCCTCCAGATGCATCACCCGGCGAATGGCTAACAGCACACCGGGCATAAATGATTCCCGGGAGATGGAGTCGTGCCTGATGCTCAAGGTTTGCCCCAGGCCGCCGAAGATGACCTCCTGATGGGCCACCAACCCCGGCAGGCGCACACTATGGATACGGATACCCCCGTCAAAGGAGCCGCCACGGGCACCAGGGATTTTTTCCACTTCCGTGGGCAAACCCTGACGGAAATCTCCCCGCGCAGCCGCCACTACTTCGGCAGTTTTGATGGCGGTACCCGAAGGGGCATCCAGCTTTTGATCGTGGTGCAATTCAATAATTTCCACATGGGGCAGGTACCTGGCCGCTTCAGCGGCAAAACGGATCATCAAAACTGCCCCGATGGCAAAGTTGGGAGCAATCACGCAACCCAGCTTGAGTTCTCCGGCCAGGGCACGGATTTCTTCCAGTTCCCTGCTACTCATTCCGGTGGTACCCACCACCGGACGCACGCCGTGATGGAGGGCCGTTTTAATATTCTCCGCCACCACGTCGGGGGTGGTAAAGTCGACCATTACATCGGGGCGGGTTTCCGCCAGCACTTTGTCCAGTTCCCCCTGCAGGGTTACCCCCACCTCCGGAGCACCCCACAGGGGGCCCACATCCTGGCCTTCTCCCCGCACATCCACTGCTCCCACCAGGACCATGTCCTCAGCCTGCCACACGGTCTTCAAGACTTCCCGGCCCATCCGGCCGTACGCACCTGCAACGACAACCCTGATCAATGTTAAACCCGGTTTACGCTTCGGGGGACGGGAATACTTTCCATCCCCCATCCCTGCAAAACCAGTTTCCTCCCTTCTGTTGTTTGTTAAAATTTAAACCATATAACCCGGACAATGTCAAGATAAAATGGTTGACCTGCCTTATAACTTGCATAAATGACCCGGTTCTTCTACAACGGGTCACCACGCTCTCATTTTCCTTTCTACAAGATGGTCTTGCATCCCTGCTTCAAAATATAGACGTTAATCTTGCCATTTCCTGCCTCCCGGTCCATCATAATACCGTTAAAAATAAAAAAGTCCAAACGGCAGATGGACTTCACTTACAGTGAATACCGGCGCAGGTTGAGGTTGGCTTGATCCAAGTCCACAATAATAACCTCGCTGCCAATTTTGCGTACGGCCTCCCAGGGAATTACCAATTGCTGGCGATCAAACCAGAAGCTGATGGGATTGCCCCGGCGGGGCAAAATAATGGATTGCACCTGCCCGGTCTCAATATCGATGGCCACATCGCTTTCCCCCACTACGCCCAAACGAGCGCCGTCATAGATATTTACTATTTCCTTACCGGCCAGTTCGGTTAATCTCACTAATACCTCACCCCTTTCAAATCCTGCGTTTTAATTGAAACAACTTCAGAATGAACGGTTGCACAATGGCCAGGGCGATGGATACTACCGCCAGAGGCTCTATCTGCACTTCCCCCAGGTAAACCCGTTCGGGCAACTGGAGGCCCAGAAAAGTAAATAACAAAACTAAAGAGAGATAGATCCCTCCCGCCGTGCCCACAAGACCGGTCAGAGCCTGGGAAAGGGGAGAAGGCGTGCTAATTTCAGATACATCCCACGCTTTGTTCCTTACGCCGGCCAGACGCATTCTTTCCCGGATGGAAAGGATGATTAATATGGCCAGGAGCGCAACTACCAGTACTGACATTATATCCCACCCCCGCTAGCATTATATGGGAGTGGGACATGTTTTAGAACAGGGAGCAGTCACGCAATCTTTTTCACGGCCGCCTCCAGGGTACTGCAGTCTTCCCAGGGGCCCACGGTGGCAATGGCAAAGGATTCGGGATTGAGCATTTCACGGGCAAGTTCCCGGACATCCTCCACGCTGACCTTCTTCACCCGGTCAACTATTTCCTCCGGTGGCACCACTTTACCCAGGTAAAGCTGGGACTTGGCCAGCCTGCTCATCCGGGTGCTTACACTTTCCAGGCTCAACCATAGATTACCGATAATCTGCTCCTTGGCCCGGTGCAGCTCTTCGCTTTTAACCCCGTTTTGCTGGATATCCCTGATTTCCTTGAAAATCAGGTCCATGACCGCCGGCACATTTTCCTTGCTTAAGCCGGCATAAATACAAAACAACCCCGCATCATGATAGGAACTGTGATAGGAATAAATGGAATACACCAGTCCCCGCTGTTCTCTTATTTCCTGAAATAGACGGGAACTGATGCCCCCGCCAAGGATGGTATTAACCACCTGAAACACGTAAATCCGCTCGTGGTTTAGAGGCAGACCCGGCACACCCACACACAGGTGAACCTGTTCCGTGTCCTTGGCCCGGCAGGTTATCTGCCGCTGGGGAACGGGACGCACCAGTTTGCGGGTCACCCGCTCCCCCCTTAACGGTTCAAAAATGGGTCGTAACTTTTCCACGACCCGGTCATGATCAATGTTCCCCGCCACGGCCACCACCAGATTTTGCGGTTGGTAATGCCGCCGGTAATAGTCCAGAATTTCTTCCCGGGAAAGCCGGCAAATAACCTCGGCGGTACCGATAACCGGCCGTCCCAGCTCGTGCCCCTGCCAGATGGTGGTGGCAAAAACATCATGGACCAGCTCGTCCGGGGCATCTTCGTACATCTTGATCTCTTCCAGAATCACATTTCGCTCCCGGTCAATGTCCCCGGCGGCAAAGCGGGAATGAAACAACATATCCTGCAAAATATCCAGGGCCAGGTCAAAATGCTCATCCAGGACCCGGGCGTAATAACAGGTGTATTCTTTGGTGGTAAAGGCGTTTAGCTGCCCCCCCACGGCATCCAGGGCCTCCGCAATGTCCCGGGCCGTGCGGCGCCCGGTGCCCTTAAACATAAGGTGCTCGATAAAATGGGAAATGCCCGCTACAGCCGTGCTTTCATCCCGGGAACCCACATTTACCCATATCCCCAAAACCACCGATCGTACATGGGTAATGGCTTCGGTAAGAATCGTGACTCCGTTCTCCAACCTGACGGTTTGAAACAACCACCCGCACCTCCAGCATCAACTTGGTTTGGCTCGCCAAACCATGGGTAACTCTTCGCCACGGGCATGCTAAAATCCTTTAAGGCTGACGCAAGCAAATTTTCCCCTACGGTGAATGTTCAGCAAAACCGTAACGACGAGGATGCGGTGCTGTCCGGAGCGAACGACGCAGCACACGTCGGTAACAGCACCCGCCTAGCACTCACTGGCAATGATACTCTTTTTAAGCCTGCTGTGACAAGATAGTGAGTGCAAGACTTTCCCAGTATAGCTTTTTCCGGGGTATCATCAAGAAATATTAACACCCGGGGGCATGGCACGCAGTTTTTTCCACCACAACTTGTAAGCGGGCAGCCTTTCCACAGAACGACCGGTTAAAAGGCGGGCCCGGGCCACCGGTTCACCCTCTACCAAAACCTCCAAACTACCCACCGGTAAGGCTTTAGGAAGCGGTGCAGTAAAGCCGGCCGGCGCGTTAAAACGCTTTTCCACGGCCGGTGGACGGTGCACCGGCACAGCTACCGCAATGTTGCGGTCGCTGACCAGGGGCACTGCAAAAATAACACCATCGGTTACCAGAACACGCCGGCAAGCCTGGCCGGCTTTTGCCACGGTCATGTTTTTAAAGCAGGTGAACCCGTAATCCAAAAGGGCCATGGTATCGCCATAGCGATCATCGCTGTGCAACACCACGCTGATTAACTGCCGGCCTTCCCGGCTGGCCGAGGCAACCAGGCACATGCCAGCCTCACTGGTAGTACCGGTTTTTACCCCGTCGGCCCCCTGGTAGCTCCACAGCAGGCGATTGGTATTGTGCAGGTGATATTCCCCCCAGGGGGGGTTTAAAAAACCGCGGTAACGGGTGGACACCAGTGCCCTAAAGGTGGGATTTTTCAGGGCATACCTGGTCAATAAGGCCAGATCATAGGCTGATGAGAAATGGCCCTGGGCTGGTAAGCCATGGGGGTTGCAGAAATGGCTATGGCGGGCGCCCAGTTCCCGGGCCTTCAGGTTCATAAGGAAAACAAAATTACCTTCACTGCCGGCAATATGTTCGGCAATGGCCACACAGGCATCATTTCCCGAACGCAAGAGGGCCCCGTACAGGAGTTGCTCCAGGGTAAGGCGCTGGCCGGGGAACAGGTGCATGCTGCTCTCCCCCACCGCCGCCGCCCGGGAGCTGACTGTAACCACCTGATCCAGCCGGCCTCCTTCAATGGCCAGCAGGGCAGTGAGAATCTTGGTGGTGCTGGCCGGCGGGCGCGGCTGATGGGCATTTTTAGCGAAGAGAACCTGTCCGGTGGAGGCTTCCATAAGCACCGCCGCATCGGCAGTGACCCGGGGAGGCTCCTGCCCGGAAAAAGAAGAAACGGGTAATTCCCCTAAATTTAAAAACACCGGGAGAGCGGGCTGGGGCCCGGCGGCCAGCGCCACGGGAATGTTGTATCCCCCAAGATACCCCACCAAAAGGAGCAAAGAAAAAATCAACCGGGAAAGCACGACTTTTTCACCTCTAACTCCAGTATGTCCAAGCTCTAAGCTTCCCGGTTTGAGAACAGTTTATGTTTTGTTATCATATCAACCAGGCTACTGGTCATCCTCCAGGTGGTGCAGCAACTGGGACACGGTTACCAGGCGGTAGCCGCGGGACTTTAATTCTTTAATAATTACCGGCAGTGCTTCTACGGTGGGAGCCGTGGGATGCATGAGCACAATCGCCCCGTTATGAGCCTTTTCCAGCACCCGGCTGCTGATTACCTGGGGTTCGGGACGCTGCCAGTCCACGGTATCCACACTCCAAAGGATGGTCCGGTACCCCGCTTCCCTGGCTGCCTGGAGCACTGCCGGGCCGTGTTCACCGTAAGGAGGGGCAAATAATTTCGGACGCTCCCCGGTTATTCTCACCAGCACCTTCTCCGCCCGGCGGATGTCCTGCAGGTTACCGCTTACGGAAAGCTGGTCCGGGTGGGGATGAGCATAGCCGTGACTGCCGATTTCATGGCCCTTTTTGTGGATTGTCCGGGTCAACACCGGAAACTGTTCCGCCCACTGCCCGCCAATAAAAAAGGTAGCCCGCACCTTTTCTTTTTCCAATATATCCAGCATCTGGGGCAGGTACTCTTCGCCCCAAAATACATTTACCGTGAGGGCAACTTCCTTTTCCCGGCTGCTGCCCTGGTAAATGGGTTGCGGCTGTACCGCCGGTAAAGCCTGCAAGGAGAGGTTATACCAGTATCCCCAGGCCAGGAGGGAAAAACACAGCATTACGAGCCAAAAGCCCCGTATTAATCGATGCCGGCTAAAAAAATAGACGCGCACCTCCTGCCACCCTTTCCCAGTTCATCACCACATTTGTATGCCGGGAAAGGGAGCTGTATCGCCTCTTTTTTTCCCAAAATCACGCCGCCACTCGACTCATCATCCCACCAGTAGTAATAATAAAACCCCTCCACGAGGTAAACCATGGTAGGGGAGTTTATTAAGAATTTCTTGGTTTAATGGCGACCCTGGCGACCCTTGGAACGCCGATGATAAGTGGCTGCTTCCCTGGGCTCCGGGGGCAGGGCTTCCTTACGGGAAAGCTTTAAACGCCCCTGGTTGTCGAACCCGATGGCTTTCACCACAATAGTATCTCCCTCTTTCACCACATCTTCCACCCGGTTCACCCGGTGGTGGGCCAGATGGGATATATGCACCAGTCCCTCTTTGCCCGGCATACCAAATACACCGGGTACCACTTCGACAAAAGCGCCAAAGTCGGTGACCCTGGTTACTTTACCGGTGTAAATCTCTCCGACCACCACATCTTTGGTGATGTTTTCAATGATCTCCAGGGCCCGTTTGGCCGCCGCGGGATCTACGGCTGCAATATAGACCCGACCGTCGTCTTCAATATCGATTTCCACACCCGTTTCATCGATAATTTTCTTGATCACCTTGCCGCCCGGGCCGATGACTTCCCGGATCTTGTCGGGGTCTATGGTTGTGTGAATAATTCGGGGCGCATAGGGTGATAATTCCGGTCTTGGTGCGGGAATAACCTCCAGGATCTTGTTTAAAATATACAGGCGTCCCTCGCGGGCCTGGGCCAGCGCCTTTTCGAGAATATCCTCACTTATGCCGGGAATTTTGATATCCATCTGCAGGGCGGTAATTCCCCTGGCCGTTCCGGCCACCTTGAAATCCATATCTCCCAGATGATCTTCGATACCCTGAATATCGGTGAGGATGGCAACCTTGTCCTCCTCCTTAACCAGTCCCATAGCCACACCGGCCACCGGCGCTTTTATGGGAATGCCGGCATCCATCAGAGCCACGCAACTGCCGCACACGCTCCCCATGGACGTGGAACCGTTGGAAGAAAGGACCTCGGAAACCAGGCGGATGGTGTAGGGGAAAGTCTCCTCCCCGGGAATTACCGGTTCTAAAGCCCGTTCCGCCAGGGCGCCGTGACCAATCTCCCGTCGCCCGGGGGAACGCATGGGCCGTGTTTCCCCTGTGCTGTAAGGAGGGAAGTTATAATGGTGCATAAACCTTTTGGCTTCCTCAATGCCCAGATCGTCTAAAATCTGTTCATCGGAAATGGCGCCCAGGGTGACCACCGAAAGCACCTGCGTCTGCCCCCGGGTGAAAAGTCCTGAGCCGTGGGTGCGGGGCAGAATCCCCGCCTCTACACTGATGGGCCGTATTTCATCTAAAGCACGCCCGTCAATGCGAACTCCTTCCTCCAGGATGAAACGGCGTACGATCTTCTTCTCTACCGCCTCAATGACGGCCAGGATGGACTGCTCCTGCTCGGGGAAGGTTTCCTGGAAGGATTCCACCAGTTTAGCCTTCACTTCATCCAGGAAGGCTTCTCGGGCCTGTTTGTCCAGTCGCCGCTCAATGCACTGCCGCACGGCCGCCGTCAATTCCTCAGTCGCCGGCCCGCTAACCGCCTCTTCTACCTGGGGATCCACCTGGGCCAGGACGGGGGTGATCTTCTCTTTGGCCAGGCCGAGGGCCAGGGCTTCTTCCCGGAAATTCTCGATAAACTCAACTATTTCTTTTACTTTTTCGTGCCCAAAGGTAATCCCTCCCAATATCTGGTCTTCGGGCACTTCCTTGGCACCGGCTTCCACCATCATCACCGCGTCACGCGTTCCGGCCACCACCAGGTGCATTAAACTTTTTTCCGCTTGAGCCAGCGTGGGGTTGATCACATATTCCCCGTCCACCAGCCCCACAATCACACCGCCAATGGGACCTTGAAAGGGAATTTCACTGATGTGCAGGGCCGCGGATGCCCCGATCATGGCGGCAATTTCGGGAGCATTATCCTGGTCCACGGATAAAATGGTGGCCACCACCTGCACCTCATTGCGACAGCCCTTGGGGAAAAGGGGTCGTATGGGCCGGTCAATCAACCGTCCGGAAAGAATGGCCTTTTCGCTGGGACGGCCCTCACGCTTTATGAAGCCGCCGGGAATTTTTCCCACGGCATACAACCTTTCCTCATAATCCACCGTGAGGGGGAAGAAATCAATTCCCTCCCGCACCGTTTTGGACATGGTAGCTGTAACCAGCACCACCGTGTCGCCGTAGCGTACCAGGACCGCCCCCCCGGCCTGCCCGGCAACCCGGCCCGTTTCCAGCTGCAGGCTGCGGCCGCCAATTTCCATTTCTTTAATCAAAATGGGTTTCTCTGCCATGTAAAGCTACCCAACCTCCTGTTTAACCTACCTAAATTTTCATAACTGATAGTTCTTCTACATAATAAATATTATTTCCTGCTAGCGAAGTAAAAAATACCACTGTCTTTTTAGGGTAAGCAAACCTGTCCAAAGGTACGACGTCGACTCGAGTACTCGGTGGGCCTACAGTGAAAAAAGGCGGGTTAGGTACCCCGCCCTTCTTACTTCCGAAGGCCCAGTTTTTCAATCAGTGCCCGGTAGCGGTCAAAATTCCTGTCTTTTAGATAGTTGAGCAAGGCCCGTCTTTGGCCGACCATTTTTAACAAACCGCGCCGGGAATGATGATCCTTCTTGTGAACCCGCAGGTGCTCCGTCAGGCTGTTGATCCGTTCGGTCAGGATGGCAATCTGCACTTCTGGAGACCCGGTGTCGGTTTCATGCAGCCTGTGTTCGGCAATGAGGGCCTGTTTCTTTTCAGACGTCAGCGCCACCGTGAAGTCACCTCCTCCTTAACTGTAATCGCTGCTGGCCAAGCTAACCGCCGGAGAAACGAGTTCCCTAGCCAACAGTTCACGGGAAATTTATTTCCCGATTATAGTAATCACCAGGCGTCCGCCTGGGATATCTTTGGCCACAATATCGAAAACCCGACCCGACCGGGCAATAAAGCCGCGAAAGCGGGTTGCTGTTGGTATGCGCCCGGGAATGTTACTGGCGGCGGCCGTAATATCGGCTATGGTGATGCCTTCCTGCCGTATATCCTTGAGGCGCTTTTTGGCGTGCTCGGTAATAATAATCCGCATGGCCCCAATTGTAACTACAAGGTTCCGGACTGGCAAATCCGGTTATCCTCTTCCTGTGCGACAAAGGCATACAACGCGTCCACAAAGGCCGCAAGCGTGTAATTCTCTACCTCGGACTGGCGATAAATTTGCTCCAGTTCCTTTTTGAGTTCCTGAAATTCCTCGCTCAAACAAATCAGGGCGATGTGATTGAGCCATTTTTTGATCTCCTCGTCAGGAGAATCCAACCTGGGAACCCCCATTTAAAAAGTCTCCCTTCCCCATACGCGGGAGGTTTAGCGGTTTTATTTTAGCACAATCCCGGGAGGAAGTAAACTTTACATGTATTTATATGACCTTTATTTCTGGCCATATTCCACCCTGGCCTGGTGGATGTCTTTTTGGATCTGGGCCACCAGCTCGGCTACGGAGGCAAACCGCCTTTCTTCCCGCAGGCGGCGCCTGAAGCGCACGAGGATCCAGCGCCCGTAAAGATCACCCTGGAAATCAAACAGGTGCACCTCGATGTTGCGACGGGCGTTTTTAGCGTTGAAGGTGGGCTTCGTCCCAATATTGGCTACGCCCAGGAAGCGATCACCATCTACCTCAACCTCCACCGAGTAAACCCCGTTGGCCGGTATCAAAAGCCCCTTCTCGGGATTTAAATTGGCAGTGGGAAAGCCCAAAGTTGCTCCCCGCCGGTCCCCGGTTACCACCTGGCCTTCTACAAAGGGATAGTAACCCATGAAATGAGCGGCCTTCGTAACTTCCCCGGCCAGCAACAGGCTGCGGATCAGCGTGCTGCTGACCACCTGGCCATCCACAGTCACCGGAGGTATCACATGTACTTCGAACCCGTACTTGTGACTGTACTCCTTTAAAAGTTCGGGAGTACCCTCCCCCCGGTAACCGAAGGTATAGTTATAACCCACGAAAACAGCTTTTACACCCAATCCCCGGTACAATACCTCTTCAATAAACTCCCGCGGACCAATCCGGGCAAATTCGGCAGTAAAGGGAACGCGCAGCAAAACTTCCACGCCCAGGTGGCACATGATCCTCTCCTTGGTGCGGGGGGTAAGCAGCAAAGGGGGGGCATGTTCCGGATCTAACACCGCCAGGGGATGGGGATGAAAGGTAAAAACTGCTGGCGTGGCTTTCTTTTCACGGGCCGTAGCCACCATTTTGCAAATTAACTGCCGGTGTCCCAGGTGTATTCCATCGAAGTTCCCCAGGCCGACCATTAAATTTGCGTATTGATTTCGTAGTCCTTCCCATGTTTCGTAAACTTTCACAGGCCATCAAGCCCCCCTGGCTACATATCGTAATTATGCAAGTATTTAAATCAACACCCTTACAGGTTGAAACTGGTAGTACCCCGGTCGTTTCGGATCGGCCACCGACCTGGCCACAGCCAAAATAGCCCGGTCGGTACACAGTCTAACCATCTGGCCTTCCTGCAAAAAATCGGGTGCTGTGGCTACACCCGGCCAGTATAAAGGGCTGCCGGACTTAACCCGATCCACTGCCCCCGGCCGGACATATATGCAGGGCAAATGCTCTAGAGCCTGCTCCACTTTCACCAGCTTACCTAAAAGCGTACCCTGCCGGGCACATTCCTCCACTTCTTCCAGGGTAAGTGCTTCATCTATGGAAAAAGCGCCGGCCCTGGTGCGTAAAAGAAAACTCATATACGCCCCGCATCCCAATAGTTGTCCCAAATCGGTGCACAATGTGCGTATGTATGTGCCGGCGGAACAGGCCACGTCTACCAGGGCCCGTGGGTGAGGCGTACCTGCGCGATCCATGCGTACCAACCGCAGGGAATAAATATTTACCCGTCGAGGCTGTCGTTTTACCTCCACTCCCTGCCGGGCCAGCTCATAAAGCTTTTTACCCTGGTAACGGACCGCCGAAGTCATGGGCGGAACCTGCATGATTTCGCCCACAAAAGCCCGCAAAGCTTCTTCTAACGCCCCGCTGGTTAGTGTTGTGGCATCGCCCCGGTAAACCACTTCCCCAAAGGCATCGCCGGTGGAAGTAGCCCGGCCGAAGGTAATTTCCGCCCGGTATTCCTTATCACCAGGAAGAAACTGGATTACCCGGGTGGCCCGCCCCACGCATACCGGCAGCACCCCCGCCGCCCCCGGGTCGAGGGTACCGGTATGACCCGTCTTCTCACCATCTACCAGGCGCCGCACAAAGGCCACCACATCATGGGAGGTCATCCCGGGCGGCTTTAAAATATTCAGAATACCATCCATATTATTCCTCCTGCATCACTTTCAGGACGGCCTCCACCACCCTTTTGGTGATCACCCCTCCTTCTCCTTCCACCACCGCTCCTGCTGCCCGGAGGTGGCCCCCGCCGTTAAACTGGGAAGCTACGCGCTGTACATCCACCTGCCCCCGGGAGCGCAAACCTACCTTCCAGCGGCCGGGAACAATTTCCCGGAACAACAGGGCCACCTCCACCCCGCGCAGGGAACGCACATAGTCGATGAGCCCATCGGTATGCTCCTCCTGGGCACCTAAACTATCCAGTGTTTCGCGGGTAACGCTCATCCAGGCCACCCGTCCACAGGGGGTAAGATCCAGCGTCTGCAGGGCTGCCTGGAGGACCCGCAGGTGTAAAAGGGATTTCTGTTCAAAAAGCAATACATTCAGCCGGGCGGCATCAACCCCTTCGTCCATGAGCCTGGCCACCCGGCGGTGGGTGAGGGGGGTAGTGTTCTGGTAACGAAAGGAACCGGTATCGGTAACAATGGCCGTATAAAGGCAGCTGGCTATCTCCACCTGCGGAGGTACCTGCAGCAAATCCAGAAGGTCCTGGATAATTTCACCGGTTGCCGCCGCTTCTGGGTCGACATAGACGTGGTGACCAAAATCGTGTTTGCCCACATGATGGTCAATGATACAGACCACCAAATCGCGAAAAAGCAGTTCCTTTAACATCCCCAACCGGTCAGGCACGGAACTATCCAGAACCACAAAGGTATCATAATCCCTCTTCAAGGCCTGCTCCCCGATTAGAAAGCGGTCCGCCCCGGGAAGAAAGCGGTATAGCTCGGGCAGGGGATCGGGACTGGCCAGGGTTACTTCCTTGCCCAATTTTAAAAGACCGAGGCCAAGGGCCGCTACCGAACCCAGGCAGTCCCCGTCGGGCATGACGTGCCCGCTTAAAACTACCCGCCTGGACTTTTTAAGGCATTCTGCTATTGTACCCAGGCTAGTCATCACCCGCGGCACCCCGTTCTTTCACGTCATGTAGCAACTCCATCACCCGGATACCCCGCTGGATGGAAGGATCCAGCTTAAAGGAAATTTCCGGGGCATATCTCAAGCGGACCCGCCGCCCCAGTTCACTGCGCACGTAGCCCCGGGCGCGATTTAAAGCTTCAAGGGAAGCTTTAGCCTCCTCCTCCGAACCCAGAACACTGAAAAAGATCTTGGCATAGCGCAGGTCAGTCGACACCTCGACCCCGGTAATGGTGACAAAACCGATGCGCGGATCCTTGAGTTCATACCGTAGCATGTCCGATACTTCTTTCTTAATGATTTCAGCCAACCGTTCCGGACGATAGGGCACAATCCGCACCTCCCCGTTCACCCTGTTAGGCCAGTTCCCTTTTTACCGCTTCCATGGTAAAGGCCTCGATGATATCGCCCTCCCTGATCTCATTATACTTTTCCAGGGCAAGGCCGCATTCATAGCCCTGCATCACTTCCCGGACGTCGTCCTTGAACCGTTTTAAGGAACCAAGCTTGCCTTCATAAACAACCACACCGTCCCGGATGACCCTGACGCCGGCATCCCGGGCAATTTTACCGTCAGTCACGTAACAGCCGGCTATGGTGCCCACTTTGGAAATCTTGAAGGTTTTCCGTACTTCGGCCCGGCCAAGGATCACTTCCCGGTACTCGGGCTCCAGAAGACCGCTCATGGCCGCCTTGACGTCTTCGATGGCATCGTAAATCACCCGGTAGAGGCGGATATCTACTTTTTCTTTCTCGGCCACGCGGCGGGCGTTGACATCGGGACGTACGTTAAAGCCGATGATGATGGCGTTGGAAGCCGAAGCAAGCATGATGTCCGTTTCGGTGATTGCCCCCACACCCTGGTGGATGATGTTTACCTTTACTTCTTCCGTGGATAAACGCTCGAGGGCCTGTTTCAACGCCTCGGCCGAACCCTGTACGTCGGCTTTGATGATCACCCGCAGTTCCTTAACCTGACCTTCTTTAATCTGATTAAAGAGGTCGTCTAAGGAAACCCGGGGCATGGCAGCCTTAAATTCTTCTTCGCGCTTGCGGTTGGCCCGTTTTTCGGCTATTTGACGGGCGGTCTTTTCATCGGGCACTACAAAGAACTGGTCGCCGGCCTGGGGTACCTCCGAAAAACCAAGGACCTCTACCGGCGTGGAAGGACCCGCCTTTTTCACCCGCCGGCCTTTATAGTCCATCATGGCCCGCACCCGCGCCCAGGTCGTACCCGCCACCAGGTTGTCGCCAACCGTGAGCGTGCCGTTTTGCACCAGCACCGTGGCCACCGGACCCCGCCCCTTATCCAGTTCGGCCTCAATCACCGTTCCCCTGGCGGGACGGTTGGGATTGGCCTTTAATTCCTGCATTTCGGCCACCAGCAGGATCATTTCCAGGAGATCTTCCAACCCCTGGCGTGTCTTGGCGCTGACGGGAACCATCACCGTCTCGCCGCCCCATTCTTCAGCCACCAGACCGTACTCGGTGAGCTGCTGTTTAACCCGGTCAGGGTTGGCATCGGGCCGGTCGATCTTGTTGATGGCCACTATAATGGGTACGCCGGCAGCTTTTGCGTGGTTGATGGCTTCCACGGTTTGGGGCATTACCCCGTCGTCTGCCGCCACCACTAAAATGGCGATATCCGTGACTTTGGCCCCCCGGGCACGCATGGCGGTAAAAGCCTCATGACCCGGGGTATCCAGAAAGGTAATCTTTTTGTTATTATGCTCTACCTGATAGGCACCGATATGCTGGGTAATCCCACCGGCTTCTGTGGCAGTAACATTGGTCTCGCGAATGGCGTCCAGCAGGGAAGTTTTCCCGTGGTCCACGTGGCCCATAACCGTGACCACACAGGGGCGCGGCTGTAGATCGGCGGGATCATCTTCGGGCTCCTGCATGAAGAGAGCCTCCACATCCTGTTCCACCTTGACTTCTACTTCAAAGCCAAATTCCTGGGCCAGGATAGTGGCGGTATCGGCATCAATTTCCTGGTTGATGGTAGCCAGCACACCCAGCATCATTAGTTTCTTAATTACCTCGGCCGGGCTATTCTTCATTTTTTCGGCCAGTTCCTTTACCGTGATGGATTCGCCAATAACAATGGGCTTTTTCTCCACCACAGGTTTGGGTTCCGGCTCACCGGGCGCCGTTTTCTTTTTCTGGCTGGCCAGGGGACGCAACTTGCGGTCAACCAGGGTTTCATCCAGGAGCTCTTTCCTGTCCCGGGCCCGGGCAGTATGTTGCTTTTCCTGTTTCTTTTCCCCCCGGGTTTTATCGGACCGCACCTTTTCGCTAACGGCCTTAATTTCCTGCGGAACTTTGGGCACCTTTAAATGTTCAGGTTTCGTTTTGGCCGGCTGGCGCCCGGTCGCTTCACCCTGGGGAGGGGCGACCTGGGCCTTTTTCTCGGCAGGCATTCTACCACGGGCAGCAGGCTGCTGCACCTTGCTGGCGGGTTGCTGGGCCTGGGCCCTTGGCTGGGGTTGGGGCGGCTCCACCTTCAACGGGCGCTCCTGAAAACGCCGGTCCGGAGGACGGGAGGGTACCCGGTCCACCAGCCCCGGCCCGCGGTCATAGCGCCGGGCGTCCTGCTGGTGCCGGGGGCGTTCCGCGTGCCGTTTTTTATGATTGTTTTTACCCTCCTTAGCCTTATCAGCCCTGGCCTGTGCCTGGACCGCCGTTGCCTGGGCCTGCTGGTTTCCTCCTTTATTGTTCACCACTTTTTCATTCCCGCCTTTTAACTCGGCCAGCACCCGCTCCACCTCAGCATCCTGCAGGGTGGAGAGGGGTGATTTCACTGAAATGCCCATATTACTAAGCTTTTGCATCAGCTCCTTACTTTCTACGTTCAGTTCTTTGGCCAGTTCGTGGACTCGTTTTTTGACCATGCAAACACCTCCAGAGTGGGTGGCTGGTGGTTAGTCATCAGTCGTCAGTTGTAGCTGTCAGTCGCCACCAACCACCAACGACCAACAACTAACGACTAGCCACTATCTCCCCTTTCTAAATGTTTTAAAATTCCTTGGGAAAAGTTTTCATCGGTAACGGCCATGACGGCACAGGTGGCCCTGTTCAAGATACGACCTAATTCTTCTTTTAGTCCCCAGGTAACCACGGGAACCCCCCTAGAACGGGTCAAAAACAAAAAGGTCCTTTTAGTACGCCCGGAAGCATTGGTGGCCAGAATCACCAGCTTGGCATAACCACGCTGGATGGCGGCGCGTACCGCCCTATCCCCCCCAACGACGCGCCCGGCACGCCGGGCCAGAAAAAGCAACTGCGTTACTCCTCCGCCCCTCATTCCTGCAATCCCTCGGCCAGGGACTGGATGATTTCCGGGGCAATGGAACGTTGCAGGGCCTTCTCCAACCGCTTGCCTTTAACGGCCTTTTGCAAGCACTCCCGCCGGGGGCAGATGTAGGCTCCGCGCCCGGAACGCTTGCCTGTAGGATCAATCTCAACGGTGTCCTGTGGAGTACGTACCACCCGGATTAGTTCTTTCTTTGGTTTCATTTCCTGGCAGCCCACACACATCCGCAAAGGCACCTTTTTTACCCTGGGCAAATGGATCACCTTCCTGATGCCCACAATTTATAAACTATTTTTATTTACACAGCCGGTGTGCCGGTCACCGCCCGTTCTTCAACTGCCGCGAAAAAAGCACACCCTGGCTTGTTGCGGTCTTTGCAAATTACAGGACACTGTCATCACCATAGTACTCGCTGTACTCCTGAGCGTATATTTCCTGCATCTGGGATTCGCTCTTGATATCTATCTTCCACCCGGTAAGCTTGGCCGCCAGGCGGGCATTTTGACCCTCCTTGCCAATGGCCAGGGAAAGCTGGTAATCCGGCACAATCACCCGGGCAATTTTTTCTTCTTCCCAGATCTCCACCGCCACCACTTTGGCCGGGCTTAAGGCCGCGGCCACGAACTTAGAAGGATCGGGATTCCACTTAATCACGTCAACTTTTTCCCCGTTTAGCTCGTTAACAATGGCCTGGATGCGCATGCCCTTGGGGCCCACACATGCCCCTACCGGATCCAGTTTTTCCTCCCGGGAATAAACGGCAATTTTGGACCGGTAACCGGCTTCCCGGGCAATAGCCTTCAACTCCACCAGACCTTCCTGGAGTTCCGGCACCTCAAGCTCCAAAAGCCGTTTCAATAAGCCCGGATGGGTGCGGGAAACCAGTATCTGCGGCCCCTTGGTAGTCTTGCGCACTTCCACCACGTAGGTTTTAATCCGGTTTCCGGGACGATAATCTTCCCCGGGCATCTGCTCCGGCGGGGTTAAAATGGCTTCCGTCCGGCCCAGGCTGATGTAGACATTCTTTTGTTCCACCCGCTGGACAATCCCGGTGACGATGTCCCCTTCCCGGCTGGCAAATTCCTCGTACACTATGTTGCGCTCGGCTTCCCGGATCCGCTGGACCACCACCTGTTTGGCCGTTTGGGCGGCTATCCGGCCGAAGTTGCGGGGAGTGACCTCTTTTTCAATCACATCCCCCACCTGGTAGCGGGGGTCAATTTTCCGGGCTTCCTCGAGGGAAATCTCCAGCCGGGGGTCGGTCACTTCCTCCACCACCGTACGCTGGGAATAAACCTTGAAGTCCCCTGTCTGGCGGTCAACAATTACCCGGGCATTTTGCAGGGAACCAAAGTTACGCCGGTACGCGGAAAGCAAGGCTGCTTCAAGGGCTTCAAAAAGGACCTCGGTCGAAATGCCTTTTTCTTTCTCCAGTTCCTTTACGGCTGTCAAAATTTCGGTGTTCATCTCGCCTGCCTCCTAGAGCCAACTTGCTTTTAGCCGTGCCGTTGCCACCTCGGGGAAGGGGACGCGCCGTTCCTGCCCGTCATCCAGGGTAAGCACCACCATCTGGTCCTCCAAACCCTCCAGGCGGCCGGTAAATTTTCTTTGCCCGTGCTGGGGGGTAAAGGTGGTGAGCTGCACCCGGTGGCCCGAGAAGCGCTCAAAATCGGCAGGCTTCTTTAATGGCCGCTCGATGCCGGGGGAAGAAACTTCCAGGTAATAGGAATGGGGGATGGGATCTACCTCATCCAGGAGAGGATCCAGGCTTTCGGACACTGCCTGGCAGTCATCCAGCGTCACTCCCCCGGGCTTATCAATGAAAATGCGCAGGTACCAGCGCCCCCCCTCTTTTACATATTCCACGTCTACCAGCTCTAGCCCCAAACCGGTTACCAGCGGTGTGGCCAGTTCCTCCACTGTCGCCACTACCTTGTTTTTAATCACGACTGTTTCCTCCTCTTAATCGATTGGGGTTATATCTGTATATTATAAGACGAAAGAGTGGGTGTTACCCACTCCTGTTGCTGACAAAAGGCGACGGAACATAAACCAAATCAAAGTATACCACAGAAAACACGGACTGGCAAGGGCTTTAACTGTGCCGGTGTTCGACCCGGTACACCCCCGGCAAAGAGGCCAGCTTGTTCAGGATCAACACGCGGTTGACATGAGGGCGGAACTGGACGGTGATTTCCAGTAACTGACGATCTCCATCACCCATTTTCTCGATTTCAATATTTTTAACTATGAGTCCAAATTCATCCAGCAGGGCTCCCACCTTCTGAAAATCCTCGGGAGCACCGGTCACCACAAGATTCAATACGTCTTCCTGGCGTCTTTTGCGCACATAATCCTCAATGGCACCCAGAATAACCAGGGCGAATAGAACCAGGACGGTACCCAGGGTAGCCGCCAGGTAAAAACCGCCCCCTGCCGCCAGTCCGACACAGGCGACCACCCACAAACTGGCGGCGGTGGTCAGCCCGCGCACCAGGGGGCCTTCCCGCAGGATGGCTCCGGCACCGAGAAAACCGATGCCGCTGACTACCTGGGCG
Source organism: Desulfofundulus luciae (assembly GCF_030813795.1). Lineage (NCBI taxonomy): Bacteria > Bacillati > Bacillota > Clostridia > Eubacteriales > Peptococcaceae > Desulfofundulus > Desulfofundulus luciae. The sequence continues at coordinate 25,885 of NZ_JAUSUX010000012.1, forward strand.
GCTACCCGGGCCGCATCACCCTTAAATTGGAAATGAAGGCCCTCCGATACAACCATGGCCAGGGCCGACCCCACACAAACCAGAATATGGGTGCGAAAGCCCGCCGAATAGGTACGGATGGAAACGTACAGCCTTTCCCGTTCCAAGCCGATCATTCCCCCCAGGACCACTGCCAGCACCAACCGCAAGATAATTTCCTTTTCCGTTAACATAACCTATCCCCCCGCCACCGTCATCACACCACTACTGTCCTGTAAATAGCACTTGCCTGCCGTTTGCCCAGCACTCACTGGATCCAGGTACCTGCGTAGGGATTGAAACTGCACATATTTGGCAATCATCCACACCAAAGAGCTCCGGTTACGGTGAGTGCTGGGCGGCCATTTTCATTCTGCTGGTGGCACTGAAAGCGTCATGGCTATCTAATCCCTTGCCGCGGCCAGGACGTCCTGTTCCAAAATCCTTTGCATTACTTCAACTGCCTCCCGGGCGGCATGGGGCTTACCAAGACGCGTAGCCGCCGCCGACATATCCCAAAGACGCCTTTTATCTAAAAGACAGGATAGAATCTCCTGGCCCAGGTCCTGAACCCTGTTCACCCGTACCGCGGCACCGGCCCGGCAGAGATATTCGGTATTGCGCTCCTCCTGACCCGGCAGGGGATCCACAATAAATATGGGTATGCCTTTCGCCAGAGCCTCGGCACAACTTAATCCGCCAGCCTTGCCCACCATGATATGGGCCACCGACATAAGCTCGTGGATATTCTCGACAAAACCAAAAACCCGGGTGGGGTGGCAGTTGGACCCGGCCAGCTGCAACAGCCGTTGCCGCAGCTGTTCATTGTACCCGGCAACCACCAGCAGTTGGCAGGGTACTGGACCGTTCCCCAGGCATTGTACCGCTTCGGCTAGAGGGCCCAAACCAAAACCGCCTCCCATTACCAGCACGGTGGGGAGACAAGGGTCCAGGTTAAGCTTCTGCTGAACGCTCAAGCGATCCACCGGCCGGGCAAAGGCGGGGTCTATGGGGATCCCCGTTGCGTGCACCCGTTCCAGGGGAATGCCAAACTCCGCAAAGGGCTCCCTTAAGTCTTCGCTGGCCACCACGTAAGCATCCACCCCGGGAAAGATCCAGAAGGAATGGACGGTAAAATCGGTAATGGTGGCCATAACCGGCACCCGGAAAAGGCCCTGGCTTTTTAGCCGGTCCAAAATGCCCACGGGAAAGGGGTGGGTACAAACCACCGTTTGGGGGCGGGTTTGATTCAAAAACTTAACCAGTTTGGGGGAGGTCAATTTGTTCAGGATGCGGTTGAATTCCTGCTTGGCAAATCCTGAAAGGGGTTGACCCCGTTCTGCCTGACGGTAAAGGTAGCCATAAACCACCGGGGTAATTTTGAGCATTTCCATGTAGGTGCCCAAAATCACCTTTTCTAAAAAAGGGCTGGTATACCGGAAGGTGTCCAGGACAATTACTTCTGCGGCCGGGTTGCTTTGTTGAATGGCCTCTCTTAAGGCATGAGCCGCCCGCATATGACCCGTGCCGGCCGTTACCGACAAAATGACCACCCGTTCAAGGATAGCCATAACCATCCCCTCTAAGCCAGAGCAATAAACTCCCGGACATGATCGGTAATCCGCTCCCGCGGCACTAACCTGGTTTCCCCGCTAGCCCGGTAGCGCACCTCCAGTTCCCTTGTCTGGACTGCCTGGTTGCCCACAGTAATGCGCAGGGGGTAACCCACCAGATCCGCATCCTTGAACTTTACCCCCGCCCGTTCGGGACGGTCGTCCAGGACCACTTCTATCCCGTTGGCCTGCAGTTCCCGGTAAACTTCTTCGGCCAGACCCATTTGCTGTTCATCCCTGTGGTTCACCGGAACCACCACTACAAGGAAGGGAGCGATGGACACCGGCCAGATAATCCCGTTTTCATCGTGGTTTTGCTCCACGGCCGCTGCCATGGTCCTCGTCACGCCAATGCCGTAACACCCCATGATTATGGGGCGGCTCTGGCCGTGCTCATCCAGGTAGGTAGCTCCTAAAACGCGGCTGTATTTGTCTCCCAGCTTGAAAATTTGTCCTACCTCAATACCGCGGGTTTCCTTGAGAAGTGCGCCGCATTTGGGGCAGGGATCCCCGGCCCGCACCTCACGTATATCCGCCACCACCTGGGGAGCAAAATCGCGTCCCGGATTTACATTGACCAGGTGGGCATCATCCCGGTTGGCCCCGGCAACGGCATTAACCAGCAACATGACCTCCTCATCGGCTACCATCGGGACACCCTGCAGGCCCACCGGGCCGGCATAACCCACCGCGGCCCCGGTGATCCTTTCCACGGTGGCCGCATCGGCCAGCTCCAGGCGCAGCACGTCCAGGACCTTTTGCAGCTTAACCTCGTTAACTTCCCGATCACCCCGCACCAGGGCGGCCACTATTCCCTTTTCGGTCTGGTAAAGAAGAGTTTTGATCAGGCGGCGGGCATCCACTCCCAGGTACCCGGTCACCTGTTCCACCGTGTGCATACCGGGAGTGTCCACCGTCTCCAGGGGTCGCGGCATTTCTTCACGGGTTACGCCATGCTGCCGTACCGGCGAAGTGGCCCGCTCCACATTGGCCGCATAACCACATGACTCATCCGGGCAAAAAACCACCAAAGCCTCCCCGGAATCGGCCAGCACCATAAATTCGTGGGTATCATTGCCGCCAATGGCGCCTGAATCGGCCTCCACCGGGCGAAACTTTAACCCGCAGCGGGTGAACACCCGGGTATAGGCCTCGTACATTTTTTGATAGCTTATTTCCAGGCCGGCTTCATCCCGGTCGAAGGAATAAAGATCCTTCATGATAAATTCCCGTCCCCGTAACAGGCCAAAACGGGGACGCCGCTCATCCCGGTATTTATTCTGGATCTGGTAAAGCAACTGGGGCAACTGGCGGTAGGAGTTGACCTCCTGCCGTACCAGGGCCGTTACAATTTCTTCATGGGTCGGACCGAGGCAGAAATCCCGCCCGTGCCGGTCCTTCAGCCTGAACAGTTCCGGACCGTATACGTCCCAGCGGCCGGACTCCTGCCAGAGTTCCGCCGGCTGGATGATGGGCATCATAATTTCCTGGCCGCCCTGGCGATCCATCTCTTCCCGGATAATTTGCTCTATCTTTTTGATTACCCGCCAGGCCAGGGGCAAAAAGGTATACACCCCCGCCGCCGCCTTGCGGATGAATCCGGCCCGCAGCAATAACTGGTGGCTCACCACCTCTGCTTCGGCCGGCATCTCTCTCAACGTTGGCAAAAACAACTGACTGACACGCACTTATGTAAGTCCCCCTTACTCTCATTTCTCCGATGATAAAATGTTTTCCACTTCCCGTACCAGGGCGTCCACCAGGTCCTGCTCACGAACCCGGCCTACAATGCAGCCGCCCCGGAAGAGAAGCCCAAACCCCTTGCCCCCGGCAATGCCCACATCGGCGTGGCTGGCCTCCCCGGGGCCGTTTACCGCACAGCCCATGACGGCGACCTTTAAAGGTTTATCCACCCAGGAAAGGCGCTCCTCGACCTCCAGGGCAATTCGCTCGAGATCAATACATGTTCGCCCGCAGGTGGGGCAGGAAATGAGCTCGATTCCCCGCCGGCGCAGCCCCAGGGCCTTTAAAATTTCATAGCCCACCCGCACCTCCTCGACCGGATCCCCGGTAAGGGACACCCGGATGGTGTCACCAATTCCCTGGGCCAGCAACGCCCCGATGCCCACAGCCGATTTGATTGTACCTGAGCGGACGGTTCCCGCCTCGGTTACGCCCACATGAAAGGGATAATCCACTTGCCGGGCCAGCAAGCGGTAGGCCTCAAGCATCACCGGCACATCGGATGCCTTTAAGGAAACCTTGATGTCCCGGTAGTCCATTTCTTCCAGCAACCGGATATGCCGCAGGGCACTCTCCACCATGGCCCGCGGAGTTGGTCCACCGTGCTCGGCCAGCAGGTCTTTCTCCAGGGACCCGGCATTGACCCCAATGCGGATGGGAACCCTTCTTTTCCGGGCGGCATCCACCACGGCCGCCACCCGTTCCCGGCCCCCGATATTGCCCGGGTTAATCCGCAGGCCATCCACACCGCTATCCAGGGCTGCCAGGGCCAGGCGGTAGTCAAAATGAATATCGGCCACCAATGGGATTGGACACCCGGTCTTGATTTCTTTTAGTGCCCGGGCAGCCTGCAGATCGGGAACGGCCACCCGCACTATTTCACAGCCCGCCCGGACCAGCCTGTGGATCTGGTCCAGGGTGGCCCGGACATCCCGGGTATCGGTGTTGGTCATGGACTGCACCGAAACGGGCGCCCCTCCTCCTATCTGCACCCCACCGAGATAAATGGGGCGGGTGTGTCTTCGCTGCACGGATCTCCCCCCGTTAGAGCAATCCCAATATATCTTTATATGTGATGACCATGATCAGGAGCAGCAACAAGCCGAAGCCCACCAGGTGGACAAAATTTTCCTTGGTGGGGTCCACCGGCCGCCCCCTCAACCCTTCCAGGGCCAGGAAAAGAAGCCTGCTGCCGTCCAGGGCGGGAATGGGCAAAAGGTTGAACAGGCCCAGGTTGATGCTTAAAAAGGCGGCCAACTGCAGGAGGTAAAAGAACCCCAGTTGGACGGCGGTATGAATTTCCTGGACAATGCGCACCGGCCCGCCTACCTCGGCCGGGGCCTGACCGACAATCATCCTGCCGACAAACTCCAGGATCAACCCGCTGAGGCGTACCGTATACTCCATTCCCCGGTAAAGGGCCGCAAAGGGACCCAGAGGACGCATCTCCTGGCGGGGATAAATGCCGATCATGCCCTGTCCCCCGGCATTTACGGCCGTGACCAGTTTAAACTTTTCCTTACCTCCATCCCGCAACACCGTTACGGTAATGGGCTGCCTGGGATGGGCATTTACCAGACTGGTTATATCCTCCCAGCGCGTTACCGGCTGGTCGTTAATGGCAATGATCTGATCTCCGGGTTTTAAGCCGGCATTTTCGGCAGGTTGGCCAGGAACCAGTTTGCCGATGGTGGTGGTAGGGGTTGGAAAGCCGTGGACCATAAAGATAACCATCAGCAAAAGGGCGGCCAGGAGAAAATTCATCAACGGACCGGCCGCAATCACGGCAGCCCGCTGGCCCACGGTCTTGTTCTTGTAACTCTTTTCCTCGTCCTCCACTTCCTCCCCCGGATCCATCCCGGCCATGCGCACAAAACCGCCCAGGGGGAACAGGCGCAGGTTGTAGGCAGTTTCCCCCCGGGGGATGCTTAAAAGCTTGGGGCCAAATCCCACGCTGAACTCGTGAACCTTAATGCCCACTCGCTTGGCGGCAATGAAGTGGCCCAGCTCGTGAAAAATAATCAGCAATCCGAAAACTAGAATGGAGGCCCAGAATGTCTGCATTACCATCACCTTCTTGCTTTTTCCCGCGCTGCCCGGCGGGCCCACTGGTCCGCTGCCAGAATTTCTTCTATAGTGGGCTCTGAAATAACCTCGTGCTCCTCCATGACCCCGGCCACAAGCCGGGGTATGGCGGTGAAATCAATTTCTCCGGCCAGGAAAGCATCAACGGCGATCTCATTGGCGGCATTAAGCACTGCCGGCATGGTCCCGCCGGTGCGACCGGCGGCATAAGCCAGGGCCAGACAGGGAAAGCGGTTGGTATCCGGCGGTTCAAAGGTGAGCTCACCCAAAGCAAGCCAGTCCACCCTGGGCAATTCATTGGGCCAGCGGTCGGGGTAAGACAGGGCGTACTGGATGGGCAGGCGCATGTCCGGCAAGCCCAGTTGGGCCATGACCGAGCCATCGACAAATTCCACCATCGAGTGGATAATACTCTGGGGGTGGACCACCACTTCTATTTGATCATAATCCACGGCAAAAAGCCAGTGCGCCTCCAACACTTCCAGCCCCTTATTCATCAGGGTGGCCGAGTCTATGGTAATCTTTTTACCCATCCGCCAGTTGGGGTGAGCCAGGGCCTCGTCTACGGTGACCCGGGAAAGATCGGCCGGTTCTTTGCGGAAGGGCCCCCCCGAAGCCGTAAGAATAATCTTACCCACCCTGTTTTGAGGCTGGCCGACAAGACACTGCCAGATGGCCGAATGCTCGCTGTCCACCGGTAAAATACTGGCTCCTTTTTCCCGGGCAAGCTTCATGACCGGCCCACCCGCGGCTACCAGTGTTTCCTTGTTGGCCAGGGCAATATCCAGGCCCTTTTTTAGTGCCGCCACCGTAGGACCCAGCCCCACGGTTCCCGTGAGGGCGTTTAAAACCACCCCGCTGTCTATGGAAGTAGCCACGGTGACCAGGCCCTCGGAACCCCAGAAAATATCGGGCAATTCCTCCGGGAGCAGCTTCCGTGCCAGTTTCCGGGCCGATTCCTCCAGGGCCAGGGCAACTACCCGCGGGCGGAATTCCCGGATCTGTTCGGCCATAAGAGGCCAGTTGCTCCCGGCGGCAAGGCCGACCACACGCATTTTATCGGGAAACCGCCTGATCACGTCCAGGGCCTGCCGGCCAATGGAACCGGTGCTGCCGAGGATCACAATCTCTCTCATGTTAATATCCGTCTCCTACCTGTGATTCAAGGGCTTGATGGTGCCCAGGGCGGCCTGCAGGGCAATGAGGGTCAGGGGGCCCAAAACCAGGCCCAGCACGCCAATGGCCTTCAACCCCACATACATGGCCACCAGTACGGCCAGGGGATGCAACCCCAGGCTGGCCGCCACCACCCTGGCCTCCAGGGTCTGCCTTACCCCCCAGACCAGCAGGTAAAGCACCACCAGCTTCACTCCAAAGGCAATTTGACCGGTAAGAAAGGACCATATGGCCCAGGGTATATAAATCGTTGCCGGTCCCAGCACCGGAATGATATCAAAAAGTCCAATCAGTAAACCAATAGTCAGGGAATACTTGGCCCCAATTATATAAAGCCCCACAATGCTCTGGATGGTCGTCAGGGTCACCAAAAAAGACTGGGCGCGTAAATAACCGAAGGAAGCCCCCACAACCTGACGGGAAATTTCCACCACCCGCTGTCCCCAGGGCTCGGGAGCTGTCTTTAACCACAGTTTTATGATCAACTGGTGATCCCGGCTAATAAAATAGGTAGCAATAAGACCGACCACGATGGCAAGCACCGCGTTGGGCAGAGAAGTAATTAAATGCAACAGAGAGCCAGCCAAAGAGCCGGCCACTTGGGAAAGCCAGCCGGTGAAGGTGCCCATATTTTCTTGAATGCGCTCGGTAACCAGCGGCGGCAGTTGAAAATAAAAGATTTTTCCCTGCTCCACCCACCGGTTGATCTCCGCCTGTAAAGGCCCCATGTACTGGGGAAGGCGCACCGACAACTCGGAGAGCTCCACCGCCAGGCGCAGTACCAGCAGGGTTAATAAAGCTCCCACCCCACCGATAACCACCAGCATGGACAGGCCAACGGCCAGCGAACGGTTGATGCGACAACCTTGATGAAGAAAGCGTACCACAGGTTCAATGAGTACGGCAATAATTACCGCCAAAATAAAGGGGGTAAATACGGTCAAAAGGAAATTTAAGATGACCAGTAATTCCGGAACAACGTATTTCCAGGCCAGATAAAAAAGTAAAACAGTAGAGATCAGGATAACTACCCGCAAAGACCTGGGCACCCGTGTCACCTCAGCTTATTATAAACATACCCACATAGTAGTATACTAAGGGAGCAGTAAAGAGCATACTGTCAAAACGATCGAGGATACCCCCGTGGCCGGGAATGATATCCCCGGCATCCTTTACCCCCGCCTGCCGCTTAAAAGCCGACTCCACCAGGTCCCCCACGACTGCCGCAAGCCCTAAAAGCAGCCCCAAAAGAAGCATGGGACCGCGGGGAAGAAAAGGGTAAATGATCATGAAAGCAACTGCCGCCAGCAGGCTACCCGCCAGACCTCCCACTGCCCCCTCTACTGTTTTGCCCGGGCTTAAAGCTGGCGCCAGTTGTCGTCGTCCCCATCTTTTTCCAATAAAATAAGCAACGGTGTCACTGGACCAGGTGCCCACCAGCGTAAAGGTCAACCATATCCAGCCGTTGGGTAACAAGCGCAGGAGATAAATATAAACGAACAAACCGATATAAAGGGTTGCCAGCAGGGTAACCGCACCTTCCACCGGGGAAAATGCCGGATAAAGAAATACCATAAAGACCAGGATAAAAAATAGGATCAGGGCAACTGCTCCCCCCAGGCCCGCGTCCCTGTATAAATATGCACTGCCAAGCAGGAAAAGACTTCCCAACACAGCCAGCCCGTGGGGCGGATATAAATTTAAGCGCTGAAACAGAGCAACCATTTCTACGGCGGCCAGCACCATCAGCAGCCCGGTGAACACCAAAAGAAGCAGGTTCCCGTGCCAGACGGCGGCAATAAAGAGGGGAATGCCCACCAGTGCACTCAAGATTCTGTGCCTGAGCACCTTTTATCACCTCTAATCAGACCGCCGAAGCGCCGTTCCCGCCGCTGAAAATCCACGAGGGCCTGCAAAAGGTGCACCCGTCGAAAATCGGGCCACATCACGCTGGTCATCCAGAATTCGGTGTAAGAAAGCTGCCACAGTAGAAAGTTGCTCACCCGGTAATCACCGGAAGGTCGAATCAACAGGTCCGGGTCCGGCTGACCGGCGGTATAAAGGTGACTGGAAATGGTGGATTCGTCAATTCGCTCCGGGGTAAGATTCCCGGCCAGCGCTTCTTTTACAATGGACCGCACGGCATCCACCAGTTCGACCCGTCCACCGTAATTCAGGGCCAGGTTGAGGACCATCTTCTGGTTGTTCCTGGTGCGAGAGACGGCCATGTCCAGGGCTTTTTGGGCGTGGGAAGGTAACTCCTGAATGCGGCCAATGGGATGAAGGCGGATATTGTTGGCACATAATTCTTCTATTTCTTTGTGCAGGTATTCCACCAGCAAGTTCATCAACACATCCACTTCATCCTTGGGGCGCTTCCAGTTTTCCGTGGAAAAGGCGTAAACGGTAAGGTATCCAATGCCCAGCTCGGCACAGGTACGTACTGTTTCCCGTAACGACTCCACCCCGGCCCGGTGGCCGCAGGTTCTGGGCAAGCCCCTTTTTTGCGCCCAGCGGCCGTTGCCATCCATAATAATGGCCACATGACGGGGCAGGCGGTTTAAATCAAGCTGCGTTAAAAGCCTTTCTTCCTCTAAAGAAGAATTCCTTTTCCCGCCGCTCCGCAAAACGCGCACCAAGTTTTTCAGCAAAGGGTCCTCCCCCTCTTATGCCCCTCAATTTATTGAGGAGAGGATGTCACTAAAACAACCCCCTCCGGAAGAGGGGGTTCCATCCATTACTCTTCAATAATGGCTCCGGTAGGACAAGCCTCGATGCAGGTGCCGCAATTCTCGCATTTGTCAGGGTCAATTCTGTAAATGTCGCCCTCGATAATCGCTTCATTCGGGCAGGACTCAAGACAGGTCCCGCAGGCCAGACATTCCTCGGTAATACGATAGGCCAAGGATTACACCTCCTTTCCCGCTTCTTCCCGCGCCACCGTCAACACACCTTTCCCCGGGGCGATGACGGTAAAGCGAACAACACGCTGTGGCCCCCGGGGATTACCCCGGGGAGGAGCTGTTGTTTGCACCTGAACCCGCCAGCCCAGTAAGTGGCATAAAGAAAGAGCTTCTTCTACCTCCAGAGCCAGCACATCGGGTATTTGCTCCCCCTTGACCATGACCGTTAGACCTGCATAATCTCCTGTTCCTTGGTGCTTACGAGCTGATCAATTTCCTTAATATATTTATCCGTAAGTTTCTGAATCTCGTCCTGGGCACGGCGCAATTCGTCTTCGGAAATTTCACCATTTTTTTGTTGCTGCTTGACTTTATCGTTAAGCTCACGGCGAATATTTCGAATGGCCACGCGACCCTCTTCCGCTTTTTTCTTGATTACCTTCACCAGTTCGGCCCGGCGTTCCTGGGTTAACTGGGGAATGGCCAGGCGAATGACCGTACCATCGCTGGTAGGCGTAATCCCCAGGTCTGATTTTAAAATAGCCCGCTCAATTTCCGGTAAAACGGTTTTGTCCCACGGCTGAATAACCAGAAGGCGCGGCTCCGGCACAGAAATGGTGGCCAGCTGGTTGATCGGGGTAGGGGTACCGTAATAGGAAACCAGCACCTTATCCAGCAGCGCAGGCGTGGCGCGACCGGCTCTTAAGGATGCAAATTCCTTTTTGACCAGTTCCACGGTTTTCTTCATATTACTTTCGGCCTCGGCAATTCTGGCATTAACCAACATATTCACCCCCGACGTAGGTACCAACGTTTTCTCCCAGCACCGCCCGCTTAATGTTTCCCTCCTGGTTCAGGTTAAAAACCACCAGGGGAATGCGGTTATCCATACATAACGAAGTGGCTGTGGCATCCATTACGGCCAGCCCTTTATTGAGAAGTTCAATATAGGTGAGCCGCTCGTAGCGCCGGGCATTGGGGTTTTTTAGGGGATCGGAATCGTAAACGCCATTGACCCTTTTGGCCATCAATATAACATCCGCTTCTATTTCCGCCGCCCGTAAAGCAGCGGTAGTATCAGTTGAAAAGTAGGGATTCCCGGTACCGGCAGCAAAGATGACCACCCGCCCCTTTTCCAGATGCCGGATGGCCCGCCGCCGAATGTAGGGCTCGGCCACCTCCCGCATCTCTATGGCCGTCTGGACCCGGGTATTCACTCCCTGCTTCTCCAGGGCATCCTGCAACGCCAGTGAATTGATTACCGTGGCCAACATACCCATGTAATCGGCGGTGGCCCGGTCCATCCCCTTGGCGCTACCGGCCACACCGCGCCAGATGTTCCCACCACCGACCACAACAGCCACCTGCACACCCAACTGGACAAGTTCATCAATCTGCCTGGCAATGGATTTGACCACATCGGGATCTATGCCATACCCCTGGTTGCCGGCCAGGGCCTCACCGCTCAGTTTCAAGACCACACGTTTATACCTGGGTGCTTGCGCCACGGGTAGAACCTCCACTTTCCCCAGTTCTATTCTACAGTGCCAGGTAAAATCCTCTTTCCAGAGGGCGGAATTTTAAACCTCAAGACCTGGTCATGGCCGCAACCTGCTCCGCAAAATCATCCTGCCGTTTGGCCAGACCCTCACCCAGTTCATACCGGGTAAAGCGGCGGATGACGATGTTTTCGCCTATTTTGGCAATTTTCTCGTTTAAAAGCTCCTGCACGGTGATATCGGGATTTTTAATAAAAGGTTGCTCCAGGAGGCAAACCTCTTTAAAGAATTTATCCAGTCGCCCCTGCACTATTTTTTCGATCACTTTCTCCGGTTTTCCTTCATTGGCCGCCTGGGCCGCCAGGATTTCCTTTTCCCGGGCAATTACGTGTTCCGGCACATCCTCGCGCCGCACGTACTCCGGCCGGGCCGCAGCCACCTGCATGGCAATATCCCGCACGAAAAGACGGAATTCGTCGGTCTTGGCCACAAAGTCGGTTTCACAGTTTACCTCCACCAGAACGCCAATGCGCCCCCCGCCGTGGATGTAGGCATCCACCACACCCTCGGCGGCAATCCGCCCGGCCTTCTTGGCCGCGGCAGCCAGGCCCTTTTCCCGTAAAAAGTCCACGGCTTTTTCCATGTCCCCGTTAGTTTCCATAAGGGCCTTTTTGCAGTCCATCATGCCGGCCCCGGTACGCTCGCGCAATTCCTTGACCATTGCCGCTGTTATTTCAGCCATTGGTTAATTCCTGCCTCCTTTATCCCAGGTTTTTCCTCCAATGTATTATTTCCATTATGCAAGCTTACCAAACAAAAAAGAGATAGAAAAAAGCAGGGGTTCCCCGTAAGCAATTATTTCTTGCGGGGCCCCCATCAAACCTCTATCCTTTATTGCGCTGCTGCCGCAACCTGCTCACCCTGTCGTCCCTCTAAAACGGCATCGGCAATTTTGCTGGTAAGCAGGCGCACTGCCCTGATGGCATCGTCGTTTCCGGGAATCACATAATCGATCTCATCGGGATCGCAGTTGGTATCAACAATGGCTACAATGGGTATCTTGAGCTTCCGGGCCTCGGCCACCGCAATGCGCTCTTTGCGGGGATCAATGACAAAAAGGGCATCGGGCAATTTGCGCATATTCTTAATACCGCCGAGAAACTTTTGCAGCCTTTCCTTTTCATGCATGAGTTCGGCCACTTCCTTCTTCGGCAACACGGCCAGAGTCCCATCGGCTTCCATGCGCTCCAGTTCGTGCAGGCGCTCGATACGCCGGCGGATGGTCTGGAAGTTGGTCAGCATGCCGCCCAACCAGCGCTGGTTCACGTAAAACATCCCGCACCGTTCGGCCTCTTCCTTCACCGACTCCTGCGCCTGCTTTTTGGTACCCACAAAGAGGATGGTTCCACCCTCGGCGGCCAGGTTCCGTACGAAGTTGTAGGCCTCTTCTATTTTACGAACGGTTTTTTGCAAGTCAATAATATAAATACCGTTCCGGTCCGTAAAAATGTACGGAGCCATTTTGGGATTCCACCGCCGGGTCTGGTGCCCGAAATGCACCCCGGCCTCCAGGAGCTGCTTCATGGAAATAATAGCCACCCAACACACCTCCTCCCCTGCTGGTTTTGATTCCTCCGCCACCCTCATCCTTCCACAAAACCCCTCACGGGGCACCCCTGTAGAAGTCTGGCGGCGTGTGTAATTCACACCAGGATGTATTCTAACACAAACTACCCGCGTATGCAAGGTAGACACTAGGGCAAAGTGGCATAAGCTTCGTCGTCGAAATAAAACTCGCGGCCGGCAGGAATATTTTCTTGTTCCGGAACCCGCGGCCTTCCTACGGCCTCTAACCGGAAAAAGTTTGAGGTGTACCAGTTCATGTCCGGCACGGGCAGCCGGCCGAAGGCCCTTTGGACAAGTGGATAGTTTTTGCTCACAAAACCTTCCTTTTCAAGCTCGTATTCCTGGAAATTATGGATTATATCCGTAATCACAAAATTCATGTCCAGGATCAGCTTTTGGATTAAGTACCATTTGTCCCTGGAGGCCTCCAGGTGGGTTAAACCGAAATAACCGGCACTGCCCTTGCCCCGCAAAGACAGGGCACAGCGGGATAAAAACAGGCTGATGCCCGGTAGTGTTTCCACCGGATCAATCAAAAAAGTATCGTACTGGCCCTGGAACTCCCGGGGGAGGGGGTGCCGCACATCATACCTGTGTACGGAAAGATTGGCCCAGCCTTTTTTACGGGCCTGGACATCAATAAACTCTACCAGCCGGTCATCCACCTCTAAAACGGTAATGCGCCTGGCCATACCGGTAAGGGCTATGGCAATGCCGGTCAAATCGTCATCTCCTATGAGCAAGATATCCTGGTTTTCCAGGTCACCCCGCTGGTACATGATGGCCACCCGGGCTACGGTGCTCATTGTATCCACATACCCCTGATCAAATTCGGCAATTGCCGGTGGCCTCTGCCGTGCAATCTCCTCAAACTCTTCCAGCACCCGGGAAAAACTGCCCTGCAAGGTAACGGTTTTCCCGTCACAAGTGGGACAGATCAGCGTTTGCAAGGGGGACAGACCCTGGTCCTGGGCCAGCTTTTTCCCCTTATCGGTAAGATAAATGTAATTGCCTTCACAACGGGCTAAACCCAGGGTAAGCATTTCTTCCATTACCTGCGTAAAATAAGCCAGGTGTCCATCCTGCTCCCTGATTAGCTGCCAGAAAGTACTGGGTTTTGCCATCAGGGTACGGAAAATCTGTTTCTGCGTCCTGTTCAACATCCCACCTCCGCTGGTTAATTAATGGCCATAAGTCTTTTATACCACGAGTGGACAAAAAAATAAAATCTTCGATGTTTTTGAGGAAAAGTTTGTCACCAGGGGCAGGAAAATGATTCTAAACGTTGAATTAATTAGTGCTTTAAAAACTCTCTATAAGGGTGAATGCGGTTTGTTTGCGCGGAACTGGCCCCTGGTCTTAATAGCGGTCTCCCTGGTCATTTTACTCTATTCTCTTACCCTTCATATGAGCACGATTATTACCATGGAGAAAACCCTCGAACAGGGGACAATATTAAATCTGGTCTTAAGCCAAACCCTGCTGCTTTTAACAACCGTATTGCTGCCCTTTGTTATATACAAGTACCAGTTCCAGGGCCCTCCCCGGGAAGAAAACCATGAAAAGCAATGCCGCCTCAATGATATTTTGGGTAGTATCCCCATGGCCATCATGATCGTGGACAACGAACTAAACATCAGCTATATCAACGGGGCATGGGAACAACTGGTAGGATACGCCCGGGAAGAAGTGGTGGGGAAAAAATTAACGGAATTGCCACAATGGCTCCAGGAAGAGAAGACAACCAGCCGCCCCCCGGGTGGGGATCCTGAATCCCTCCTGCTGTGCCGGGAAATCGAGATTACGGGCAAAAACGGCGAACAAATCCACCTGGCCCTGGAAACGAGACCCCTGATGCAGGGAAATAACCGGGAGGGCATCATTATTTATTTCCGGGACATCAGCACCGAAGTAAAATACGACCTGTTGAAACAAACCTCGGATACAATTTTAGAACGCATGGTAGGAGGAGTAATTGTCGTCGATGCCACCGGAAGGGTAATCATGTTTAACCGGACGGCAGAACAAATCTTTGGAGTAGCGGCCTCCAGTGCCATAGGTCGTAACATCTGGGAGTATTTCCCTGTGGACAGGAATAACCTGGTTACTATGCAGACTCTGGAAAAGGGCGAAGCACTGGGACCCCTGGAGGTACAGTATAAATGTAATGGAAAGGATTTTTACCTGTTGGTCAGTTCCGATGTCCTGCGGGATAAGCACGGCCGGGTTAGCGGCGCGGTCACCGTTTTCAGCGATATTACGGAACTGCGCCACCAGCGGGAACTCCAGCACAACCAGGAAAAGCTGGTGGTGGTTGGCCAGATGGCCGCCGGTATGGCCCATGAACTGCGCAATCCCCTTACTTCCATCAAGGGATTTGCGCAGCTCCTGAGCGAACGCGTAGAGGATGCAAAAAATAAAGAATACCTGGATGTAATTATCCAGGAAGTCGATCGGACCAATGAAATCATCAGTAATTTTCTCGTGCTGGCGCGCCCCCACTCCACCCACGGCGAAAACGTAGACCTGAACCGGCTGATCAATGAACTGTTACCCCTGGTGGAGAGCCAGTGTCTTTTGACCCAGGTGGAGCTGGTCCTGGATCTTGCCCCGGAATTACCCTCCATCAATGCGCAACCGGACCAGCTCAAACAGGTACTGCTGAACTTAATTCACAACGCCCTGCAGGCCATGGAAGAACAGCCCGTAAAAAGACTGACCCTCATCTCCCGCTGGCTGGCCGAGTCCGATGAAATCCTGCTGGTGGTACGGGACACGGGCCACGGTATGTCCGGGGAGATATTATCCCGGCTGAGCACACCATTTTTCACCACCAAGAATGCCGGAACCGGCCTGGGGTTGACCATATCCTACCGCATTATTGAAAACCACGGCGGGAGGATTGAGGTAAACAGTGAAGAGGGGGCCGGCAGCGAATTCAGGATTTATTTGCCTGTACAAGGCCCAGGGCAAATTCACTGAGCCAGGCCAGGGGATCCCCACCGGCACCCAGACAGTGCCACTGCAAACGGGACGGTTCGTACCCCAATTCCCCGAGCAACTTTTGGAAGCGCTTTAATTGCTCCTTGACCCGGGCAGCCCCACCGGCATGGCGGCAGTTATTTTCTCCACAGGTGATTACTGCTACGCCCAAAGCCCCGGCTTCCAGCGCTTTCAGTAACCACAGCGGGTCCAGCGCGCCGGCCGTGGGCAGGGAAACCAGCCGCACCTGCCCCAACCCCGGGGCGGAAGAGATAACTTCCGGGGCCAGTCCCTGGAAATAAGCCCGCTGGCAAACAAAGACGGCCAGCGGTGGATCTGTCGCGGGACTTATCCCGCCGACCTGCCTCTTTTCCTCCTCCAAAAGGGCATGCACTTCTTGCTCCGGTAATCCTTTCAGCACAATAGCTCCGGCCGGACAGGCTGCCGCACAGATGCCACACCCCTGGCAGCCCTCCACCGGTATGTTCGCTCTTCCTTCCACCACCGGCACCCCGTAGGGACAAACCCGCTGGCAGGTAAGGCAGGCGGCGCAACGTTCCTTAAGCACTTCCGCCCCTAAACCACAGCGCAGGCAGCGTTCCGCTTCCCGCAGGGCCTGTACCGGGGGAAACCCCAATTCCTGCACCACAAAGGAATGCTGGCGCTGGTCGGCAGGAAGTACGGGTACTTCCTGCCTGGCAAAGGACGGTAAGCGGGTGCGTACCCTTTCTGGCAACTCACCGATGGTTGCTACGTTAACGGCCGGAAGGGATACTCTTTCCAGATAGGCCCGCACTGCAGCGGCAACCCGGTGGCCGCTGGCCACGGCGGCAATGGCTGGACCGGGACCACAGGCCACCTCCCCGCAGGCAAAGACTCCGGGCACACTGGTTTCCAGGGTATCCCGGTTCACCATCAACTGGCCCCGCTCGTTGACCGCCACCTGACTACCCGCCAGGAACGAAAGATCGGCACACTGCCCGATGGCCTGAATGATCATTTCACCGGGAACAAATGAGAGCCTGCCTTCATCAAAGGTGGGGTTAAAACGTCCCCGGTCGTCAAAAACCGATAACACCCCTTTAACTTCCAATCCCCGGATCTGTCCTTCCTCCACCACCGCCCGGACGGGTCCCCATCCGGCGCAGAGTTCTACCCCTTCCTCCTGGGCTTCCTTTACCTCCCATGGGTGAGCGGGCATAATGTCGCAGGTCTCCAGGCAAACCACCCGTACCTCCTGAGCCCCCAGGCGCAGGGCGGTCCGGGCCACGTCCATGGCCACATCGCCCCCACCAATAACAATCACCCTTTTTTTAACGTTCACCGGGCGGCCCAGGTTGGCCCCCTGCAGGAAGGGCAAGGCCAGCAGGACATCGGGATGATCAAACCCTGGCAGGTTTAAGCCCCGGCTTTTGGAAAGGCCCACGGCCAGGATTACCGCATCATATTCCTTTTGCAGGTCGGTTAACGAAACATCTTTGCCAATCTCCACCCCCGTACGTATCTCCACGCCGGCAGCGGCGATGCGACCCACATCCTCCCTCACCACCCGGCGGGGCAGGCGATAGGTGGGGAGGGAAGCATATAAATGTCCCCCCGCCTCGGGCTGGCGTTCAAACACCGTTACGGTGTACCCGGCTCTGGCCAGATCCCAGGCTGCGGTAAGTCCCGCCGGACCGGCCCCCACTATGGCCACCCGGTAAGGAAGGGACTGCGCAGTCGGCTTATCGGAAAACAGGCTTTCTCCCCCGGCCTTTTCCAGGGCGAACTTCTTTAACGCCCGTACCGATAGCGGCGCATCCACCTGTCCCCGCCGGCAATGGTCTTCGCAGGGGTGGGGACATACCCACCCACATACTGAGGCAAAGGTATTGTTAGCCCGGATTAGCCTGGCGGCCTTTTGATAATCCCCCCGGGCTATGGCGGCCAGGTAACCGGGTACATCGGTGTTAACCGGGCAATTGGCACTGCAAGGCGGCAGTTGCGCAATCATTATAAAACCCCCTTCTGGAGCAAACAGATCGTTCTTGCAGTTTAATTCAGTATATTATTGTTATGATTCGTTACCGGAGGTCTAATTCCTTCATCCATTCTGAAAAATCCGAAACCACCGGTTTCAGCCGGCTCGACCCAGGTATGCCCGTACCAGATCGGTTAAAAATTTCGTCATGAGACGGAGGCTGTTAATGTCAATCCGTTCCCTACTTAAGTTTTTCCACGGCGGAAGCATCGAATATTTATGTACTATATATCACAAAGTAGCATGTCAACCTATTGCACCACAAAAAATTTTATGTTATTATACCAGTAAAAAATTATGTGCTTGTTATCACAAGTACATTACTGCATTCTCTGATCAATACCTTATTAAGGGGGGATAAAATGATCCCGGCCGTCTTTTCCCTGATCGGCTTTGCCGGAGGATTTTTATATCGCGCCGGCGGTCCTGCTTACCAGTCGTTTACCATCCCCCTGCTGATCATTACCGGCCTGCCCCTACCCGCAGCCGTAGGCGGCGGTATCCTCCTTAATGCGGCCGGTAAACTAAAGTTGATATACCACCCTGAGAGCACCCGGCATGCTCATAAACGGGTGGGCATGACCGTAGCCATTTTATCCCTGCCCTTTATGGTGACCGGAAAACAATTTCTACTCCGGCTCAGCACCCTGCCAACAGGTACGGCAACCCTCGTTTTTATATACAGCACCGTTCTGGTCATCACCGCCCTTTTCGCTGCCCGCCGTTACCGCCACTACTGCCAATTCGGCTACGAGGACGAAAACCCGCTCCCCCCGGGCGGTCTATTCTGGAGACACCCCCTTGCTGCACCGGGGCTCCCACTTCCAAAGTACATTACGGTAGGCCGGGTAAGCCTTGTTGGTGGGTCCATCGGCCTCTGTACAGGCCTGGCCGGAGTAAACACCCGTGCCCTCCTGGAACCGCTTTTGATGTACCTGACGGGTCTATCCCGCCGGCAGGCCCGGGCCACCGCTTCTTTTGCCCTGTATTTGATCGGGGCCTTTGCCGCAATTATTTTCCTTCCCGACCTGTTCACTTTTTCGGGAGCGGAAGTAACTTTCATGAGCCTCGGCGCAGGCTATCTGGCCGGCTACCTCTACGCGTGGCATCTCCGGCGGGAGAAACTACAATACCCGGAGGAAAGCATTTTCCTGGCCTGGTGGGGATTAAGCTCCGCCGTGGTGCTGCTGGGCGGCCGGGCGGCCGGCCTGGCCCCCCTCTATACCACCGCGCTCATGTTTGGGCCGGCCATGGTCACCATGCTCGGCTTCACCTTAACCTCCCTCTGCCAGGTACGCTGGAATGATGCCTTATCCCGCAGCAATGTGCCGCAAAACTTTAGAAACCCTTAAAAGTCTTTAAAAATATAAAGAAAGGGGCGAGGGCGATGTTATGGCCGCTGAAAGGCAGTCAACAGCGAAATAAAAAACGACCCGCCGGGCTGCCCGCCAGTTACCACCGGCGGAACATCACCTACCTCTACGAACCCCTCCGAAGTCCTCCGCTGGCACACCATCCGGGGCTACCGCCTTTTGGAAGGTGGGAAAAAAGCTTGAGTCATCCCTTCGCGGAAATTGAAATTTCCCGCGCCGTGCGGGCGGAAAAAGATGCCCGGGTTAACCGCTGGCAGATTCTCCTGCCCGTGCTTACCCTGACTGTATCCACAGCCCTTTGTCTATACGGCTTTGTGATTTATTTCATTCACTAACGCCACTGTCATGTAATATCATTCACATGACGGATTTTAAAAGAGGCGGCCCCTGGAGTTCAGGCCGTAGCCACACCTGACACCAGGGCCGCCGCAGCACCTTTCGCCATCAATATGCCTTTAGTGTCCGCCCACGGCCAGGATACCGGAAGCCGCCAGAACGAGCACAACTACTTCGGTAAGGACTATAAAAATATACGGTACGTCTTTCCTGGACAGGTAAGCCGGCAAGAGAATCAGGTATCCAATGATGGTTAAGGAAGCCAGAAGGACCATGCCGAAAAAGTTCAGGAAGTCACTGTAACCGAGCATCTTTAACCAGCTCCACCCGGTGGGCATGTGCGCCACCTGGACAAACTCGCTGGCCTTCATGCCCCAGTACTGGGGAAGCATGGCCGGTTCAATGTACGGCTTCACCAGTCCGGTTAAGTAAATAATGTTGGTCAAAAGCAACAGGGCGATCCCCAACCAGGCTCCGTAGAGGAGCACGTTGGCGTAGGCCAGTTGCTCCGGCGCCACCTCCACCTGTAGCGCCGCGGGCGCTTTTGCCGGTGCTTCTTTCGGAACGGGACTTTTCAGTATTTCCGCTTGCGGCTTGGCCATTTTTTCCCCTCCTTATTTTCTCACACCTAGTTCCAGATCCCCAGCCCCTTGAGCAGTGAACGCAGTCCGGAAGCCAGGAGCAAAACGATCACCAGGTATTTTATGGCCCTGGGCTTGGCCGTGGCCAGCAGCCGCACCCCAACGAAGGAACCTAACATTATGCCTACGATGGAAGGCACGGCAATAATGGGCAGCACCGCACCCTGGTTTAAATAGACCCAGGCCGCCGACGTATCGGTAATGGAGAGGAGGAACTTGCTGGTGCCCACTGCTACCTTAAGTGGCGCCCCCATGAGCAGGTTCAGCACCGGCACATTCGCCCACCCGGCACCCAGACCGAACATGCCGGCCATGATCCCGATGGCGATGAACAAAAGGAAACCCTGCGGCGTCCGCCATACCGACCAGTCTACGGTTTTACCCGAAGAACGTTCGTAATAGGTACCACCTATTCCTAAAAACCGGGCCAGCTTGTCGCTTCCTCCCACCTGGGGAAACTCCGTATTTTTTGAAACTATGAACAAAAGGGCAATAAGCACGATGGTAATACCCAGAGCGGTCTGCACCAAGTTGTTGGGCAGGGCCAGGCCGATAAACGCTCCCACCATGCTGAAGGTGGAGGCAATTAAAGCCACCGGCAGGGCAAGGCGCAGGTTGGCCAGGTTAAGTTTTAAAAGGCCCGGTCCTGCCGCCACCGCCCCGGCCAGGGCCACCAGCAGACCCGCCCCGCGGACAAAGTCCAGGTTAAAGGGAAAAAAGCTGCCCACGATGGGAACAAACAAAACACTGCCGCCCACACCCCCAAGCACGGCTACAATACCCAGCAAAAAGGTGGTAATAAACAGGAGCAGCGGCCACACCCACCAGGGCATACCCGGGGTCCCGGCAGCCGTACTTACCGCCGCTCCAGTGGTGGTCACGGCTGCGGTCGCTTTGGCCGCCAGCCCTCCCCCTGTAAAGGTAGCCAACCAATCAAGCATGTCTTATCCCTCCAGGATCCATTGTTAGTATGGCCTCAAATCCCGGACACCCTGAATTAATTCCGGGAACCATCCGGCCTGCCCACCGGGAACACCCGTCCCTATTCCTTGTTTTGGCCAGTTTTTTCACCCCCTTTTTGAATAATGCCTATCCCTAACCTTCCAGGCTCGACCGCCATCATTGAATGCCCAGCCTGTTAACTAACGGCTTGGTTACGGCAATGAAGTCGGCAAACTTGCGTGCCGCCAGCCAGCTATCGCCCCTTTTTACAACTTCATAGGGCAGGATCACTTTCAGCCGGTATTTGCCGGTTGCCTCCACCTTGGGCAGTTCCCTTTCCAGCACGGCCCCCAGGCGTTTTTCAATTTCCACCTTCAGTTCCAGAAGGGGCAGAAAAACCTGCTTTTTATAGCCATCCATAACCAGGTCGATAACTAAAAGCTCCCGGCCCTGGTAGGGCCCTTTTCGCGGCCGGGTCCGGCCAATGCGGTAGTAAATATCGTTATTGCCAAATACCTTTACGCACTTCCAGGACTCGCTGATCCCCAGGTTTTGCCCGGGTAAAGTGTATGTCACCTCGATGTCTTGCTCCGCCAGGATGCGCTTGGTCTCGACCAGCACTTCGTCTAAAAATTGGTCGAAGGTCTTTTCCTCGGGGGCAGGAGTAGCATGTTCAATATCAACGCTTTCCTCGCTCTGCAACCAGGACTCGAACCAGTCCAGAAATTTTTTGAGCTCGCGCATTACACCGGACTTTTCCCCCTTGCCTTCCGTGGCCTGCTGGGTGATCTTTTTTAAGAACTCTTCCTTGCGGCGATTGAAAAGCCGCAACATATCCCTCTCCACCATAACCCCTTTATCACCTCACTTGACCGGTCCCCGCGAAGGCTTTGTGCTTGTAACCCCATGCACATGATAGCCGGCAAAAAACTCCCGGTATTTAGCCGGATGATATTTCTTTTGCGACAATTGCTGTGTTATAATAAACGCGAGGGCTTGTGAAAAAAGTTATTAACCGGTGTTGCATTTTACGTACCAGCCTGTTATGCCCGGGAAAAAGCAGGTTTCGCCTCTCAGGATGGAAGGGGCTTTGTTTAAAAACAGACAGTTGGGAATCTAACCAGCGAGCAAAAAGGAGATTGTGAAGTTAATTACTAAAGGGAAACCGGTGTCTGTTTTCAGACAGCAGGTGTTTGTTATCCATCACCCGGCTGGCAGGAAAGGGGGAAAGCATGATGAGGGTCAGCTGGCGCAGTTTGCGCTTTCAAATTATGGCTATCACTGTGGTGCTCCTGCTGATTCCGGTATTATTGCTGCTTTACGACCTTATCTTTGCCACCAAAAGTGAAGAGGCCATGATTTCCTCCCTGGAGGAGCGCCTTGGCTCTTTATTGCACAAGCAGGTTGTCCCCGGCCTGAAAGAAACCCTGCAGAAAAAACTGGGGGACGAAAAATTTATAAACCTTGATCCCGAAAGCCAGGCCAGTTACCTGCAGGCCAGCTTTACCGAGGTCACCGGTCCCCTGGTACCCAACCATCCCGGCGTCAGGTTTGGCCTTTATTTGCCCGATAGTAACCAAATTTTCGTGCAGGGTTTTCTCCACGAGTACCGCCAGCTCTCACCCCAGGAAAGCCGGGAGAGGGAAAGACGCATTTTGAATGAAGCCAATTCGGGGTTGATGGCGGTAGTGGCCAGCCGGCGTCCCCTGGCCCGATTGACTACCAGTTTAAACGATGAAACCTTTGAATATCTAACACCTCTAATTATTGACGGCAGGCTGGTGGCGGTGGCGTGGGTAGATGAACGCCTGCATCCCATCTTTGCCCAGAGCCGCTATTTTCGCCTTATCTCCCGCTACGTGACCCTGTTTGTTTTCTTTGCCTGCACCGGAGGGGTTCTGTTTTTAGTCCATAATCTCGTCAGGTCTGTAAATCAGATTAAGGAAGGGCTCGGCCACCTGGAAAAGGATTTGAACCACCTGCTTCCGGACCTGCCCGGGGAAGCCGGTCAAATTGCCCGGGCCATCAACCGCATGGCCCGCTCCATCGCAGAAAAAGAAAAGCTGGAGGAGCAACTGCACCGGTCCGAACGCCTGGCCGCCCTCGGCCGCCTGGTCACCGGCATCGCCCATGAATTGCGCAATCCCATTTCCGTTGTTAAAACCATCATCCAGGTGATGGAGCAGGACCTGAGGGACGTACACGATATCAGGCAGTATACCGATATCATAAAAGAGCAAATCGACCGGCAGAACAGAATCATCCAGGAGTTGCTGGATTTCGGCCGACCGACGAAAAATTTCGTCCATCCCGCGTCGGTAAATTCCCTGCTGGATAAGGTGCTTACCTTTACCACTCCCCTGCTAAGGCAACATCAAGTACAGTTAACTGTAGAAAAGGATCCGGACATCCCGCTTATAGAAGTGGACGGAGAACGCATTAAACAGGTGTTTGTCAATTTAATCCTGAACGCCGTCCAGGCCATGCCCGACGGAGGCAGGTTAACCATCAAAACCTACGCCGACAACAACCACGTGCACATCCGGTTCAGCGACACCGGCCCGGGAATTGCCAGCGAGGAAATCTCACGGATTTTCGATCCTTTTTATACTACCCGGAAAGACGGAACCGGACTGGGGCTGTCCATCAGCCACCAGATCGTCGCCAGCCATGGCGGAAACATTGATGTAACATCCAGTGAAAAAGGAGCCACCTTCACCGTATGTCTACCCATAATGGATCCGACAGGAGGGGCTAACCATGGTACCAACAATTCTAATCATTGATGACGAACAGCATCTTTGCTGGGCACTGGAACGGGCCATGCAACAGGAAGGCTACCATGTGTTGTCCACCACTTCCCCGTCAAAAGGACTGGAACTAATCCGCGAGGAGCAACCTTCCCTGGTAATTCTGGATTTAAAAATGCCCGAGATGGACGGGATGGATGTACTCCGCAAGGCCAGGGAAATGCAGCCTAAAATCCCGGTGGTTATTCTCACCGCCCACGGCACCATCGAGACGGCCATTGAGGCCATGAAAATCGGAGCGGCCGATTATATCACCAAGCCTTTCGACCTGGATGAATTGAAAATGGTCATCAAACAAAACCTGGTGATCACCCAACTGGCCACCGAGGTTAGTTTCCTGCGCTCCGAGTTAACCAAAAAGTACAGCAAATTGGTAGGGAAAAGTCCGGCCATCCAGGAAGTGATTAAGCTGATCGAGCGGGTGGCCGCGAGCGATGCCACCGTGTTAGTTACCGGGGAAAGCGGTACCGGTAAAGAGGTGACCGCGGTAGCCATTCACCAGAACAGCCCCCGCCGGGACGGGCCCTTTGTCGCCATTAACTGCGCGGCCCTGCCCGAACAATTACTGGAAAGCGAACTTTTTGGCCATGAAAAGGGAGCTTTTACCGGGGCCTCTGCCCGCAAACTGGGCCGTTTTGAACTGGCCGATCGGGGCACGATTTTCCTGGATGAAATTACCGAAATGTCTCTTTCCATGCAGGCCAAGCTCCTGCGGGTGCTCCAGGAAATGTCCTTCGAACGGGTGGGAGGCACCGAAACAATCCATGTGGATGTGCGGGTTATTGCGGCTACAAACCGCAACCTGACGGAAGCCATAGAAAAGGGTCTTTTCCGGGAGGATCTCTATTACCGCCTCAATGTGTTCCAGATCCACCTGCCGCCACTACGGGAAAGAAAGGAGGATATTCCCCTTTTAGCCAACCATTTTTTAGAAAAATTCCGCCCCAAGTACCTGGTGAATAAAATTTCCCCGGCAGCCATGGAACTGTTGTGCAATTACCACTGGCCGGGAAATATCCGGGAACTGCAGAACGTTATTGAGCGGGCGGCCATCATTTGCCAGGGCAATGAGATACTACCCGAACACCTGCCCAAGGAGCTGTTGAACACGCCCCAAAATGAAAAGGACCTGGTGATCCGCTTCCCCGATGAAGGCATTTCCCTGGAACAGGTGGAAAGGGAGCTGATCATCAAGGCCCTCCAGAAAAGCGGGGGCAATCAGACCCGCGCCGCCCAGTTGCTGGGTATTACCCGGTCGGCCCTCTTATACCGGGCGCAAAAATACGGTATTATCACCGGTTAGTTGCTGGGGCCGGGGTTCAAACCATCCCGGGGCAGGAATAATCTTTTAAAAAGCCGGAAAAAGTTTTTCCGGCGGCAGGATTTTTGGGGATTTTATCAGAATATTTTTATAATCAGATCAGCTTTACTCAGCGAGGTAATATCAAGAAAGATCGGTGGGTGACCATGTTAACTGCTAGCGCCAAAACAACCGAAATAAAACAGTTAACCACACCACAGGGCATGGTATTCATTGAAGGGCCTGTCAGCAAAGAGTACCTTGCTACCCTTACTATGAACGAACGGTTGCGCAACTTCCGCAGCCCCGCACGGCAAAAAGAGGCTTTAATGATTGCCGCCGGTGACCCGGAAGGACTGGTGTATATTGCCCGGCACGGGCAAGAAATCATTGGGTATGTACTCTTTCACAAACCCAGCAAATATACCCGTTGGAGCAGGCATCCCCGCCTGCTGGAACTGGGAGCCATTGAAGTCAGCCGGAGCTGGCAACGTCTGGGCATAGCAAAAGAATTGCTACAACAGGCCTTCAAGAACGAGATGCTGGAGGATTACGTGGTCATCACCACCGAATTCTACTGGCACTGGGATCTGCAGGGAAGCGGACTGGACGTCTTTGGCTACCAGCGCATGCTGACCCGGCTTTTCGGAAGCGCAGGCTTCAAAAGGCGGGGAACAGACGATCCGGAAATCCTGGAACATCCGGCCAACATGTTGATGGTACGCTTCGGCAAGAGGGTAAGCAAAACGCATATTAAAGCTTTTGAAGATCTCACCTATCAGAATTCGCTGGTTGATTAGTACCACACCGCACAGGAGAACGGTACGGGAGTCAGCGCTACCTTAAGACTTGTATTTAACTTTTTTCTTGACACAGGAAAGAGTATGATATATATTCAATAGTGAAAGTTTCACAACCATAAACCCAACCGCCTCTCCTTTCCCCATCAAAAGCCCTTAGCAATAAGGGCACTTTTTTTGGGGCTTTATACACGACAGTGCTTACATGCCCTTTCGGCTCAGCTTTTTAAAAATGGCTCCCAAAATGGCTCCCCAAAGGCAGAATCTTAAACCGGTTGCCTTTCCCAGGAGGGGTGAGGTATAGTTTTTATAAAAAAGGGAGGACGAACTATGGGCATTTATGAGTTCGAAGGCCATAAGCCGCAGTTAGCAAAAGATGTTTTTATTGCCCCGGGGGCGATGGTGGTTGGCCGGGTGGAAATCGGACGGGGCAGCAGTGTCTGGTTTAATACGGTTATCCGCGGTGATGTGGATGAGGTCAAAATAGGTGAGGAAACAAACATTCAGGACGGCTGTCTATTGCATGAGGATCCCGGCTATCCCCTAAAAATCGGAAACCGGGTTACGGTAGGCCACGGCGCCATTCTCCACGGGTGCACCATTGAAGACGGCTCACTTATCGGCATGGGAGCTATCGTCCTTAACGGTGCCCGCGTGGGCCAGGGGGCCGTGGTGGGTGCCGGGACCCTGGTGGTGGAAGGACAGGAAATTCCCCCGGGGCACCTGGCGCTGGGTTCTCCGGCCCGGGTAGTTCGACAGCTTTCGGCACAAGAAACGGAAAAATTTCAAAAACTGGTCGTTAATTATCGACGGCTGGCACAGCAATACCGATCTGCAATGTTTTCCCCTTCCTTTTAAGGCAAAGCCCCCGGCAAGGGACTTCCTGATTTCCACGAAAAGTGGAGCCCAGAAAAATTTTCTATGGAAAATTTTCTTAGAAAAGAAGGAGATTTTTTGTTTCTGCAGAAATATATGCCAAAGAATGGCTTTTAATGGAAGCTCTTGCATCAGGGACGGGGAAATTGCAGGATGGGTGGCTGAAACCCGTGATGAGTATTATACCGACAATCTTAAATGGAGAGACAAGAATGGATAAAATGCCCCTGCTTGCTTTGATTTTTCAGTCTATTCCGGAGAGTGTCATCATCCTGGCCCTGGGTTTAACCCTTATGGGTATAGAGCTTAAATGGCAGCGGATTATTCCGGCAGCAGTACTTTCTTCACTGTGTTCATACTTTGTACGTGAACTGCCCATACCCTATGGAGTACATACCTTAATTGGGATTGTCGTAATCGCTGTTCTTGTGATTATGTTTTTCAAAACTCCAGTTCCTGTGGCCATCAGTGTGGCCATGATCGGAATAGTTACCCTGATAACAGTGGAAATACTTATATGGCCTGTAATAATTTTGCTTACAGGAAAAACAATGCCTCAAATTTGGCACTCTCAGACTCTTCGTATTTTATTAGCCATCCCCGAACTAATTTTGCTGGCTTTAATCACCTTTTGGTGTATAAGAAAAAAGGTTACATTACGCTCACCAGGCATTTACAACCAAACAAAAGACCGGGAGCAGGATTAACTGATGAGTACGCTATCATTTCCCAACTACCTAATAGTAGTTTTCAGTTTGGGACAGGCATTAATAATCTCCCTGTTTACTCAATACCTGGCTTTCATCAATGCCTCCATTCCACTAGCCTGGGTTACAATAGTGGACATAGTAGTTTTCGGCAACGTTGCTCTGGGATTTATTTTGCTGCGGAAGCTGCTTGTTTTGGAAGAACAGGGCAATTTAATACGCCAGCAGGCCAAACACATCCAGGACCTGGAGGAAATGATCCGCAACATCCGGGCCCAGCGCCACGACTTCATCAGCCACCTGCAGGCCGTGTACGGCATGCTGCAGATGGGCAAGCTGGAAAGCGCCCGGGAGTACCTGGCCGAGGTGACGGGGGACATCCGCATCTTGTCCCAGACCCTGCGGCTGAAGCAGCCCGAGGTGGCCGCCCTGGTCCAGCAAAAGGCGGCCCTGGCGGCCAGCCGCAACATCAGCTTCGGCCTGGTCATTGAAACCGACCTGGGCAAGCTGACCATGCGCCCCCACAATCTGAACCGGATACTGGGCAACCTTCTGGACAACGCCATGGAAGCGGTGATGTTTTTAGCGACGAAAGACCGTTACGTCAGGCTGGAAATAAGAGAAGACGAACAAAGCTATATCCTCGCGGTAGGCAACTCCGGCCCGGAAATAAAAGAGGATATAAGGGGAAAGATTTTTGAGCCTGGCTTTTCCACCAAGGGGGAAAACCGGGGCCTGGGGCTGGCCATTGTACGGG
This sequence comes from Desulfofundulus luciae, assembly GCF_030813795.1. Lineage (NCBI taxonomy): Bacteria > Bacillati > Bacillota > Clostridia > Eubacteriales > Peptococcaceae > Desulfofundulus > Desulfofundulus luciae. The sequence continues at coordinate 54,092 of NZ_JAUSUX010000012.1, forward strand.
AGATAGTGGAACAGCACGGCGGACAGGTGCGGCTAACCTCCCCGCCCACCATCTTTACAGTAACCCTACCCAAGGCAGGTGGAGAGTGATGATCCATAACCTGGCCCAGAGGATCGCCTCCTGGCTGGGCAAAGAACTGCAGCAGGAGGAGCGGGCGGCGGTGATGGCCTACGGCCTGGAACTCCTCCTGGGCGCAGTGGTGAAACTGGTATGCTTTGTGACGATACCCTTGCTTTTGGGCATTTTCCCCCAGGTGATTGCGGCGCTACTGGCCAGTGTGGTCTTCCGCCTGGCCGCCGGGGGGGCCCACTGCACCGCCTATTACCGCTGCCTGATCGGCTCCCTAACCACCTTCACAGGCCTGGGTTTTCTGGCCCGCTGGCTGGGCGAAATTGACGCCCCCGGTACGGAAATGGCCCTGGTTGCGGCATTTTTCGCCGTTACAGTTGCTCTAATCTGGGCGCCGGCGGACACCCCGGCCAAGCCAATCACCCGGGAGGGCCATCGCCGGGCGCTGAAAATAATCTCCCTGCTGGTACCCCTGTGCTACCTGGCCCTGGTCTGGTTCTTCCCCCTGCGGGGGGACCTGGTAACCGCCAGCACCCTGGGCCTGGCCTTTCAAGCCTTTACCGTCACCCCGGCCGGCTACCGCTTCGTGGAATGGCTGGACGTTCTCCTGGGCCGGCTGCACTCCATACCCATACCCGGCAAAGGAGGTGTGAAGAATGCGGTTTAAGCAGTGGTTTTTAGGGCTTGTTGCCACCGTGGCTATGGTGGTGGCCGCCACGGGTATTTATCCGGCCAGTTGGGGCTTGTTGTACCAGCCGGAAGTACCCGCCGAGCTGCGCAAGTAAGGTCAAGCAAAAGTCAACAAAACTAGAGGGAAAAATCTTGCTGCTGGAGTGCCAGCGGTAGTCTTGTGTGTAATTTCCTTGTGGACATAATCCTTAAAACATCAGCTTCGTACATAACTTCTTATCAACAGCATAGTGCATGCGGGCTAAAGGCCCGCTTTTTCTTTACACCCCCACCACGGCCACCTCGTCCCGGTCCAGCCGCCGGCGCAGTTCCCTGGCCAGCCGGGCCAGGGCGCGGTCTTCCCCGGCGGCCCTTTCAATCTGGCGCAGCAGGTCAATTTCCCGGCGCAGGATCGAAAAGATATCCCCTTCCTGGAGGTTGGTCATGCCCAAAAGCTGTTCAAAGGAAGCCCCCTCATACCAGGCTGCGGCCAGGGCGGCGGGCAGGGGCGACCAGACACAAAAGTACTCCGGTACCCCGCTCTGGAGCAAAAAGCGGCGCAGTTCTTCCACCCTATCCAGGGAGAAGGGTGGTGGAGTTACCTGTTCATCCCGCCCGGGCTGGTAGTCCACCCCGGCCAGGATGGCGGTCGCCTCGGCGGGAGGGGATTCCAGGATAATACCTGAGAAAACCAGCTCGGTAACCAGTATTTCCTGCACGTGCACGTAAAGGGCAAATTTCCCCCGGGGTAAAAGCTCCCGGCCCTGCACATAACCCAGTTTTTCCAGGAGGCTCCACACATTCTCAAACTCCCGGACGTAATCCCGGGAGTGTTTTTCCAGTTGCTTCAAACGCTTGTGCAGCAGGTGGATTCTTTCTTCCAGCCGGCGCGCTTTTTTAGCCGCGTCCAGGCAGACCTTGTAGCGGCACTTTTTACGTCCCTTTTGCAACAGGATTTGAATCTCCTGCAGCCGCAGCTTGCTGTCCGCGCGATTGCGGTGCTTGCTTTTCTTAAGCTGGTTCAGCTCCTTACGCAGTTTGACCCGGTAAAGTTCGCAGCAAGGCTGGCCCCGGTCGGAGCAAAAACACCGGGCCAGTTCCGCCGCCTTTTCTTCCAGCCTTTGTACTTCCTGGCGAAGCTGACGGCTTTCTTTATTACTTTGATAGACGGATAAGTTTTTTTCCAGCAGGCGGCGGATCTCTGCATCGGTTTTCCAGTGCAAAAGGCTCAGGACCGTATTTGGCGAAATGGTGAGCCTGCCCCGGACCGGTTCCACCTCGTCCTCCCGGTAAAAGCCGGTTTGTTCGGGGAAACGCTCGTCTATGCGCACGAAAACCCGCCCCACCGGGTCATACCCGCGCCGGCCCGCCCGGCCGGCCATCTGGAAAAATTCCCGGTTTAAAAGGGGACGAAACTCCTGGCCGTCCCACTTGCGGCAGGCGTCAAAAACCGTACTGGCAGCGGGAAAGTTAACCCCTACGGCAAAGGTTTCCGTACAGAAAAGGACATAAACCAGCCGGGATTCATACAGTCTTTCCACCAGATCCTTGAGCAGCGGCGACAGGCCGGCATGGTGGTAGCCAATGCCCTGAAGCAGCAAGCGGCGCAGGTTCTGGCGCCGGGGACCGAAAAGGCCGGGGTTATTCTCTTCCGCTTCCTGGATCATCCACCGGACGGAACGCTTCTCCCCGGGAGTAAGGAAATCCCACTCCCGGCCCAGTTCTTCCGCCAGCAACTCGGTCCGTCCGCGGCTAAAGGCAAAATAAAGGGCCGGCAGGTGGTCCTGAATGGCTTCGATCACTTCAACACAGGTTGGACTGGAAAATATGGCGGCCAAGGTCATAACACCTCTAATAATCTAGTTCCTCCTGCCCGGCGGCCATCATATCGTTCCAGCGGTGACGGCGCCAGCGGCGGATTTCCTGCCTTTCGGCAATTTCCTCCCGGGCCTCTTCCTCATCCAGCACATCTCCCCCGGGGGCAATCCAGGAGATTTCCAGGGGAACGGCCCGGCACCGTTCTTCGATTACTTTCACCACTTCCCCCCGCACCTCGGCCATCCAGGAGGAAATTTCCTGGATATTGGGTACGGTAGCGGAGAGGCCTAAAATCTTCATGTGGGGCGGGGCGAAGATGATGCTTTCCTCCCAGGCCGTACCCCGTTCCGGGTCGTCCAGGTAGTGCATCTCGTCAAAAATGACGTGGGAGGTGTGCTCCAGTTCCCCGGGATTGGCAAAACACCAGTTACGGAAAATTTCCGTGGTCATTACCAGCAAGGGAGCCTTTTCGTTAATGGAAAGGTCCCCCGTAATTAACCCTACCCGCTCCGGGCCGAAAAGCCGCCCGAAGTCCCGGTATTTCTGGTTGGACAGGGCTTTAATGGGCGACGTATACACCGCTCCCTTGCCTGCGGCCAGTATATGTTCCAGCAGTTTTTCGGCAATCAGGGTCTTACCGGTTCCCGTTGGTGCGGCTACCAGGACGGTATATCCGTCCAGCAACGCGGCAATTGCTTCTTCCTGAAAGCGATCGAGCTTTAACGGTGCCGCCGGTAAAACAATCTTTGACCGGCGGCGCCGTGGCCGGCGTTTACCCCGGGCACCGGTTTCTTTTTTCTGTACCAATGGTGATTAAACCATCCTTTCTTTTTTGCTTTGCTCTCTCTATGGCCATTATACACCATTTGCTATGGTAACATAAACGTTTTAAATTTACTGTTCCCGGTATTCACGGTATAATAGAAAAAATGTCTGTTAGGAGTGGTATCCCGTGAGCAAAAAAGCCCCGGTGGACTACCGGGTAAATCATCTTCCGGACGGGCGCATTACCGGCGTGGAGGTTACCTGCTGCGGCCGGCACATTGGTGAGATGCGCTTTGTGGACGAGCAGTCTATTAGCTGTCCCCAGTGCGGTGCGCGCCATGTTCTGCGCATCCAGCATAACCACTTCCATCTCCGCCAATACAGGGATGAATAAACAACGCTAAATATATTACGGGCGAGATCAGGATGACTTCAGGATCTCGCTTTTTATTTTTAACCGGGCCAGTGAATAAATAGAAACTCAAAAGTAAAACTTATGGGGTGTGGTTATGTTCCGGCGGCTGTTTTCTCTATTTAATTTAGATATAGTTACTATCTACCTGGCCCACCAACTGTTAATAGTGCTGGCCGGGTATTTTGCCGTTATTTTTTTCCCGGGCCATTATGATCCCAGGCAGTTTTTTGCCCTTGTGGGCCAGGGGCTCAACCGCTGGGATGCGGGCTGGTACCTGAGAATAGCCCAGGAGGGTTATAACCAAAAGTCCGCTGCCTTCTTCCCCCTTTACCCCTTGCTCATTCACCTGCTCAGCCGGCTGGGTGTGGGCCCGGCAGCGGCCGGAATCTTCATATCCAACCTTTCCCTGGCCGGTATCCTGGCCATTTTTTACCGGCTGGCCAGCATGGACTATGACCCGCACACATCCCGGCGGGCCACATGGTACCTGGCCCTGTTTCCCACCGCCTTTTACCTGTCCGCCATTTATACCGAATCCCTTTACCTCTTGCTTGTACTGATGACCTTTTATTTTTTCCGCCAGAGACGGTGGCTTCCGGCTGGCCTTTGCGGCATGCTGGCCGCATCCACGCGAAACATGGGGGTCTTTTTACTTTTTCCCGGGCTGTGGGAATACTGGCGTGCGACGAAAGGGAAAATAAGCAAGGACATTGTTTTTCTAGCCCTGATCCCTGCGGGCTTGCTGTTTTTCATGATTTTCCTGCAGGCAGAACTGGGCAACCCCCTGGCCTTTGTTGAGGCCCAGCAATTCTGGCACCGCTCCTTTAGCTGGCCCTGGGTGAGTCTGGAACAGGCTACGGTGCTCCTGTGGGAAAACCGGCGCTTTAGCCGCCAGTTGCTGGACATCTCCTTCACCCTGGTGGGATTGGCGTCGTTTTTCCTTTCCCTGGGTAAAGAACGCCCATCCTACACATTGTTTGCGTTGATTGGGCTTTTGGTACCGCTTTTCTCTCCGGCACCTCACGCACCGCTATTGAGCATGCCGCGATTTGTAATGGTATTATTTCCGATTTACCTGACCCTGGCCCGACTGGTCAAGGAAGGACGGGGGCACAATTTCATTCTTGCCCTAACCTCATCCCTGTTCTTCTTTCTCTACTTGCTTTTTGCCCGCGGGTATTGGGTCGCTTAAAACAGGGAGGTAACGCCTTTGCTTACGGTAATCATCCCTACTTACAACGAAGAACATAATATCATCCCCCTGACCAAACGCATTTGCCGGTCACTGAAAGGAAAAGAATTTGAAATCCTGTTTGTGGACGATAGTACCGACGGCACGACTAAAGTACTGGAAGAATTAAGCCATAACAACCCCAACGTCAGGTTCATCCACCGGCACAACCAGCGGGGTCTGGCCACGGCTGTGGTGGAGGGGTTCAGGACGGCCAGGGGCGACGTGCTGGCGGTAATGGACGCGGATCTCCAGCACCCGCCGGAGGTCCTCCCCCGCCTGTTGGAAAGCATCGAAAAGGGGAACGATCTGGTCATTGCTTCCCGTTTTGTGCCCGGGGGTGAAGACGGCGGCTTAACCCCCTTAAGGAGAGCGATTTCCCTGACCGCCCGCCTGATTGGCCGCCTGGCCCTGAAAAAGGTACGTCCGATCAATGATCCCTTGAGCGGGTTTTTTATGCTAAAAAAAGAGGTAATTGAAGAAGTAAAACTCTCACCCCTGGGATGGAAGATTCTCATGGAAGTGCTGGTGCGCGGGCGTTACCACCGGCTGGCCGAAGTTTCCTATGTATTTGAGCGCCGCCGGGGTGATCACTCCAAAATGAGTTTAACCGAACAGGTCAATTACCTGCGTCACCTGGTACGACTGGTTTTAAGCAGCCCCGAAGACCTGCGTTTCTGGAAGTTTTGCCTCGTGGGAACAACAGGAGTCGCGGTAAATATGTTCTTCTTCCTGCTCTTTACCCGCCTGTTTTCTCTGGATGTGGTACTTTCCGCCCTGCTGGCCACCAGCCTGGCCATATTCGGCAATTTCCTGCTGAACGACCTTTTTACCTGGACGCAGCAAAAGGAGGACCACCTGCTGGGCCGGGCGGTAAAATTTTACCTTTGCTCCGGTGCGGGTATGGTGATTAATGTAGCGGTTTTAAGCGCCTTACACTGCTACCTCCGCATACCGGCCATCCTGGCCAACGGGGCAGGCATTCTCGCTTCCACGGCATGGAATTATTATGCCAACAACCGGTGGACCTGGGCAAGCACCACTTCCCGGCTGGCCAACGAAAACCCCGATTCACAATAGAAAATACCTGGCAGGGTTTAACACGGGTATATTAAGCCGGGAAAAGGCTGCGGAAATAACGAAACCGGACCGTTCTTGAAGAACAGTCCGGTCTTTCTGTTTATGCTGTGAGCAAACCTGTAAGCCGAGTTCTGTCTTGGGTGATCATCTATCTGGGACGCCAGTTGCCTGACGCCTCTAGCGACCTTTACCCGGGGACGGAGCGGGCCACTCCCTTGTCCCCCTATTCGGTCTTGCTCCAGGTGGGGTTTACCTAGCCGGCCCGTCGCCGTGGCCGCTGGTGCGCTCTTACCGCACCGTTCCACCCTTGCCCAGCACTCAGCCCAACAGTTGTAGGTGTTTTACCTTGCAGTTATCCGTCCATTCCCTGTAATGAAGCATCCTTCTTATTAAACTGCTGGGCTGAGTACTGGGCGGTCTACATTTCTGTGGCACTTTCCTTGGGGTCGCCCCCACTGGGTGTTACCCAGCACCCTGCCCTGTGGAGCTCGGACTTTCCTCAGGTGCCCCCGCGGGCACCCGCGACCACCCGGTTTACTCACAGCAACTCGTTTCTGTATAGATTATAGCACATGCAAACTGAATTTGCAAATTTCGTGCTCTGGGGCATAGCGTTGTACAACAGTGCTTAAGATGATCCTTCTTGTTGCTCCATCTGACGCAACCGGTCCAGCTTCTCTTCCAGTTCTTCAAGCTGCTCCACCATTTCCGCTTTCACCGAATGGGCCGGCCAGCGCCTTTTGAGTTCGGCAATTTCTTCCTCCAGGCGGGCAATTTCCCCCTTCAAGTCTTTGTATTCAATGTTTTCCGCAGGTTGTGGAAACTTAAAACTATTTTCCTCCCGGCAGGCACTAACATACCAGGGCATCTTCAATCCCTGACAGCCGTCACATTTCGTTAAGTCATAGAAGGTCTCCCGGTGGGTAATGGTGGCGCCCTCCGCCGCCTTCCCCAGTCCGGAAAGCACCAGACCGGAAGCCACGCCTGCCGCCAGGGTGCGCTTGATAAAATCCTGCCGTGATAACAAGGACATCTGTTACCCCCCTTTAAGTTTGTGCACAACCGGGTTTTATTCCAGTCCGGAGCTTGAAGTAAGACCAACGATTCCGCCCGGCAAATATGCATCCAAAGAAAACAGACACCGGTTTGTTTCTACGGGTACCCGTAAGGGTATATGTGATTATAGATTAGCATTCGACATCCGCTCTGTCAATACTCTTTTAGGGGTATTTAGGACACCATGATAAGTGAACCTCCCCCGGGACAATCCCGGGGGCTTCGTCCCGAAGGTTTCTCATGTCACCGGAAAGCCGCCTGCAAAATCGCAGGTTTTACATTATACTACGGGAGCAAATGTTTGGTTATGTTTTTATCGCCCTATCGGGCGATGCCCCGCTCGATCCACCCCACAAGGGGGTGGGTTTCAGGGGCGGTCTCTATAAATTCCCCTATTGGGGGACATGCCGGGAGCAGAGGCGTTCTTATGGGGCAACGCTTCCAGGTAAATAATGGTCCGCTCGGCCACCACCACCAGTTTTACCTCCAGGACATACTTTCTCCCGTCCACATCCACCTGGCGCCGGTCCACCACCCGGGGGATCAGCAGGTGGTCCAGGCGGCTCACCTCCTGCCCCAGTAAAGGATGCAGCCATTCCCGTACGTGATTTTCGATAACCAGGTGGGCCCGGGCCTGATCCAACCCGGGTATCTCCTTTTCCTGGACCAGAGTAACGTTAACCTCCAGGGCGGTAATGGTTTGAGGCCGGTGGCCGGCCAAATTTTCCTTCACCTGCTGCAGCTCCCTTTCCGTAGCCACCAGTTCTTCCTTTAACTCGTTGTTGGCCAGGGTCAGCCGGTCCACCTGCTGTCCCAGCAGGGCATTGACCAGGGCACCACCTGAAAGCATGCCAATTAGCATGGCCGCCAGTAGGCGAGCTTTCATTTATTTCCTCCGCATAGGGCCAGGATCAGGTAGTGGGCCGTCTGGGTGCCGGCCAGAGCACTGACAATGTAAAAAAGCTGCTTGATCACCGCCCGGACCTCTCCCTGGAAAAGCCCGCTTTCTAAAATTTCAAAAGTAGAAAAGGTGCCCCCGATGGCGGCGGCTATGGCCCAGATTTTGATGTCCCGGGCCAGTTTAAGCATGGTGATCACCGGCGGTTCCCGAACCAGAACGGCAGCCAGGGATCCTACCAGGGATGCCCCCAGCAGAATGCCCAGCGCCGTAAAATAAATCAACACCATTTTATTGAGAAACGTCTCCATGCGGTTCACTCCCGGGACAAGTTTATAACAAAGGTATTTTGGGGGCAGGAAAGATATGACTGGTCAGGGATTTTTTAAAATAGTTAATTAAACAAAGAAAAACCCCCTTTCGCAAATTGGCCTGCAAAGGGAGTTTTTCTATGAAGGTGGTGGGTAATTAAGTGAAATTCCTGCAGTTTTTTAAAGGGATGGGGGCTAAAAGGCTTTAAGGAAACTGAAAAAGCTCAAGCGGAAGTGGCTGTAGCAGCCGGGGTCCAGCAGTCTTGAGCCGGACCAGATCCCCACAGAACCCTGCTCAAGAAATCCCTGGTGCGGCTCTTTTGTGGCCGGCTGAAAACCTGGGCCGGCTCACCTTCTTCCACAATGCGTCCCTCATCCATAAAGATCACCCGGTCTGCCACCTCCCGGGCAAAGCCCATTTCGTGGGTGACCACGATCATGGTCATGCCTTCCCCGGCCAGCTGTTTCATTACCGCCAGCACTTCCCCCACCAGCTCCGGGTCCAGGGCTGAAGTGGGCTCATCAAAAAGCATCAACCGGGGGTGCATGGCCAGGGCACGGGCAATGGCCACCCTCTGCTGCTGCCCGCCGGAAAGCTGACAGGGATAGGCGTCTACCTTATCGGCCAGCCCCACCTTGTGTAAGAGGGCCTGTGCTTCTTCTATGGCTTTTTCCCTGGGCACCTTTTTCACCATAACCGGTGCTTCGATAATATTTTCCAGCACGCTCATATGGGGAAAAAGGTTGAAATGCTGGAAGACCATGCCTACCTCCCGGCGCAAAAGATTGAGATCATCCCGCCGGGGGTCGATTACTTTCCCGTCAAATATGACCTGGCCCTGTTCTGGTACTTCCAGGAAATTTAAACAGCGCAGCAGCGTGCTTTTGCCGGAGCCGCTGGCCCCGATCACCACCGCCACCTCCCCCTCCCGCACCTCCAGGTTGACGTCCTTGAGGGCATGCAGGCGACCAAACCACTTATTGAGATTGCGCACCTTGACCAGGCTCATTTTCCCTTCCCCCTTAGCTTTCTATTTTCAAGCGGCGTTCCAGACGGTTGACCAGGAAGGTAAAGAGAACAACCAGGGCCAGGTAATACAGGCCGGCGATGGTGTAAAATTGCAGCTCCGCAAAGTGGGTGGAAGCCAATTGCATGGAAACACCAAACAACTCTTTCATAGTTACGAAGGCGGCCAGCGATGAATCCTTCAAACCGATAATAAACTGGTTACCCAAAGGAGGTACGACCCGCTTAAAGGCCTGGGGTAATATAACGCGGCGCATGGCCAGGCCGTAGCTCATGCCCAGGGAACGGGCGGCCTCCATTTGTCCCCGGTCAATGGATTGAATACCGCCGCGAAAAATCTCCGCAATGTAAGCGCCGTTATGCACGGCCAGGGCGATGGCCGCCGACCAGAAGCTGCCAAAGTCCACAATGGTAGCCAGGCCAAAATAAATGGCAAAGAGCTGTACAATAAGGGGTGTACCGCGAATGACGGTAATATACGTGTCGGCGATACAACGCCAGAATCTGCGCCCGGATATTTTCATGAGGGCAAACACCAGTCCAATAACCATGCCCATGGCCAGGGCGGTAGCGGTGAGTTCCACCGTAACCGCCGCCGCCCGGATAAAAAAGGGTATGGAAGTTACCAGGTAATGTAAGAAGTCCATTTCGCGTCCTCCCCGTAAAATGATGCCTATCCGGGCACGGCACCGGACCTAAAACAAACTGACGCTGCTCCTTAAAGGGCGACCGACGCCCCGTTTTATTACTGGTTTTGCGACAGTACCTAGTTACTAATATCGGTGCCGAAGTATTTCTTGCTGATGGCCAGGTAGGTCCCGTCGGCCTTGATTTCTTCCATGGCTTGATTTACCTTTTCCCGCAGCGGGTCGCCCTTGCGAAAGGCTATGCCCACGTTTTCAACAAAAAGCAGGTCCCCCACCGGCTTGATGTCCAGCTTTTGCTCGCGGGCGGCAATTGTACCTACAAACCGGTCGGTAATTACCGCCTCCACCCTTCCCCGGGCCAGATCCTGCAGGGCGGTCACATCACTGGTGTAGTTTTTAATGTTCCGGGTATATTTCCGGGCCTCCTGATCGTAAACACTGGAGATCAGCACGCCCACGGGCGTGTTGTCTTTTATGTCCTGGATATCCTTAATATGGGAATCGCCGCGCACAAAGAGTTGTGGTCCGGAAACGTAATAGGGATCGGAAAAGTCCACCTGCTTTTGCCTTTCCGGCGTGATGGTCATACTGCCCAGGATGGCATCGTACTTTTTCGCCTTTAAGCCGCTGATCAATCCTTCCCAGGGTGTGGCAATGGGCACGGGCTTCATGCCCATTTTTTCAGCCAGAGCCCGGCCAATTTCCACGTCAAACCCGGTGAGCTGGTTGTTTTCGTCGAAGTAGTTAAAAGGACGGTACTGCCCGGACATGGCGTAGGTAAAGGTCGGCTCCTGTTCCGTACCACCCCTGGAACTGCAGCCGGCCAGGATGGCCAGCGCAAAGACAAAACCCGGCAACAAAGAAAGCCCCTTATTTTTTCCCACTTTAAGTCCTCCTTTTTTCATCCAATTCCTACTCCACCGGCCTGACCCAGATATTCATGTTTTCAAACCCGCCATCAATGTGGCAGTTGTTGATGAGCGTGCCCCGGAAGACATAACCCAGGCGGTGAAGGACCAGGTTCATTCCGTAAGACGAGGCCCGGGCCAGGCTGTAAAGACAGTGAATATTGCGTTTAAGGCATTCTTTTTCGATGTGCAAAAGCAAAAGGCTATTTAAACCCATACCCCGGTAGGCGGGATCGGTGGCACAGTTGGTCAGTTCGGCCCTGCGGTGCTCCCATTGAATTTCGGCTGCCGCCACGCTCGCCAACCGGTCACCGTGATAAACAACCATGAAAAGATCTCCCTTTTTCATGGAGCAGGCCAGGTAAAAGGGATCACATACCGGCGTGGGGTAGCTGCGGAAAACCTTTTTGAACAACCTGGCCATGGGGAATATGTCATCCCCTCCCGCCTGGCGCAGGGTGAATCCCGGCGGCAAACTACCCCGCCAGTCCTTTTTGCAGGCCAGTATCTCCTGGAGCACTTTTTGTTCCTGGTTTAAAACCCTGGAGTCTCTCCGCTCTGCCCGGGGGAAGGCTGCCAGGAAATAGGCGTTCTCCCCTTGAAAATAACCATCGATCATACCTTCCACATGAAACCCGCCGCCCTGGATTTTGAGCAAATCCCCGGATTTGACCGGAAAGATAATTTTACCCATACCCCGCCTTAAAGCCAGCTTCTTAAGAAAGCTGCGCAATGCCGCCGGATTCCCCGCCTGATAATCAATTACCCAGATCCGTTCGCTGGTTTGGTCCAAACGGGCCGACACCCAAAAATCCGGTCCATAATGCCTGATCATCCGGCCACCCAAGTCAAGTACCCCCTTTGACCTGGGCCACCCTGCTCTCCTTGTTTGCCTGGAAGGTAACCGCCTTTCCCTGTAATAATCCGGCCACTCCCGCGCCCTTGCCGGCGTATCTCTTTTCCTCCCAGCCAGGTTCCGTGTAGACGTGGATGTTTCCTTCAAAGTTGCGCAGGACTATCTTTCCCTGCCCTTGGGATAAGACGTAGTTCGGCCCCAGGGGTATTTTGCCACCTCCTCCCGGAGCGTCAATGACAAAGGTGGGGACGGCCAGCCCGCTGGTATGACCGCGCAGACTTTCAATAATTTCTATCCCAGTGCTTACCGGCGTGCGGAAATGGCCTATTCCTTCGGAGAGATCGCACTGGTACAGGTAATAGGGGCGCACCCTGATTTGCAGCAACTTATGCACCAATTGGAGCATGACGTCCGGCCGGTCGTTTACTCCCCGTAAAAGTACCGACTGGTTGCCCAGGGGGATACCGGCACCGGCCAGGCGGGCACAGGCACTGGCTGCCTGGGGGGTTATTTCGCGGGGGTGATTGAAATGGGTATTAATCCACAGGGGGTGATATTTTTCCAGCATGGCACAGAGTTCCGGAGTTATGCGCTGGGGCAGAACCACGGGAGCACGGGTGCCAATGCGGATGATTTCCACGTGATGAATGGCCCGCAATTTGCGCAGAATGTATTCCAGTTGCTCATCCGTCAAGGTGAGAGGGTCCCCACCGGAAATCACTACGTCTCGAACGCGCGGATTGTTCTGGATATAGGCAATGGCCCTGTCGAGGTGGAATTTAGGCAAGGGCCGGTCCCGCTGGCCGGTCAGCCGCCGGCGGGTACAGTGCCGGCAGTACATAAAACAACAATCGGTGACCAAAAGGAGCACCCGGTCGGGGTAACGGTGCGTCAGTCCGGGCATCGGTGAATCGACTTCCTCATGAAGGGGGTCGCGCATATCCCCGGGCACCGTTTGCAGTTCTTCGGTTTGCGGTACGGCCTGGAGCCGTATGGGGCATTTATGATCGACCGGATCCATTAAGCCGGCATAGTAGGGTGTTATGGCCATGCGAAATTTTTTCAGGCAGGCTGCAATGTTCTTCATTTCACCGGCAGTAAGCTTAATAAACCGGGTCAGCTCATCCACGGTGGTAATGCGATGCTTCAGGTGCCAGCGCCAGTCGTTCCATTCCTCTTCAGTTACCTGCCACCTTTCCCGTAACTTTAACTGATTATTCATTAGACCACTCCCAAGAATTTTTCTAAAAGATACCTGACAACTTTATTGGTGTTTATAAGTTGTCATATTTTTTCTATTATAACACACATAATTGTGAGGTATACAATTCAATAATCCACCCATTTTTGCCGTCAGGCTGGATATGGCTTGATTAACAAGCCATAACCGGAAGATGCTTTTAAAAACACAAAAATCCGGCAACCATCTAGTCACCGGATTCTGGCCATATATTTAGTAGGCCGTAAATAATGTGCTCGTGGTTCAGAAAGGAACAGCGTTATCCTGAGCTAACGTGTAGCACCGGTAAGGAGCACCCGGTAAAACGGGGGCAACCGGGCAGCAACCCATCGGCGCGCCAAGAGTCTCTAAGGTGAACCTCCCTCGGGACAAGCCCGGGGGCTTCGTCCCGAAGGTTTCTCATGTCACCGGAAAGCCGCCCGCAAAACCGCAGGTCTTACGCTTTCCTCGTGAGCTACATGGCCGCGTCACCGCAACCAGGCCCGGTCCATAGGCGTCTACTACTTCGCCATGCGGCTACGTAGATACGTGCTTACTTCAAAGCACCAATCTCTTTCGGGAATCAGTTTTACGCAGCGGCCCATTGACCCGCTGCAACCCTATACCGATTGTCAAAGAGCACAGGTATATTATACCATGAGAATGTATGTTTGGGAAGTATTTATCGCCCTAACGGGTGACACCCCTTTCATCCTACCCCACAAGGAGGTAGGTTTTCAGGGGCGGATTTTTATAAAAAGAAATAAGGATCCTCTTCCGCATTGCTAAGCAAGCACTCTACAGCCAGACCCCTTTCCTGGCAGACCTGGAGTAAATATTCCTGCAGAACCGGCAGGATTACCCTTTCGGTACCAAAGTGACCGGCATCCACGAAAGCCAAACCCGCCGCAAGCATATCCCGGGCAGTATGATAGCCCACATCTCCCGTCACGAAGACGTCCGCGTTAAGCGCCAGGACCCTGGGCCAGAGATCACCACCGGAACCGCCACAAAGGGCCACCCGCTTAACCGGACGTCCTTTCTCTCCTCCCCAGCGTAGCGCGGGTAACTGGAGGGTTTCTTTTACCCGAATAACAAAGTCCTCCAGGGGCAATGATTCCGGTAGCACGCCCATCCTGCCCAGGCCGCTGGAAGGGGTGACCTGGTTGGCCAGTGGATAGAGATCGTAGGCCACCTCCTCGTAGGGATGGGCCTCCAGCATGGCCCGCACCACCCGCTCCACCAGCCTCTGGGGAACGATGGTTTCCAGCCGGACCTCCCTTACCTGCTCAAGACGGCCCTGCCGGCCGATATAGGGATTGGTCCCTTCCAGGGGCCTGAACGTACCTGTTCCCTCCACCCCAAAGGTACAATCACTGTAATTCCCAATCCACCCGGCCCCGGCTGCCCCGATGGCCGAGCGCACCGCATCCACGTGATCCAGGGGCACAAAAACCACCAGTTTCAAGTATTGTTCCTTTCCGGGACTCAGTACCTGGATATCCTGCAACCGCAAGCGCCGGGCGAGGACGTCATTTACCCCACCGCGACAGCGGTCCAGATTGGTGTGGGCGGCATAAACGGAAACACCGGCGCGGATGAGGCCGGCCACCAGTGCCCCACCGGGCCGATCCATCCGGATTTGCTTCAGTTCTTTAAAAAACAAAGGATGGTGGGCCACGATCAGCTGAACATCCCTTTCCAGGGCTTCCCGGCATACCGCCTCATTTACGTCCAGGCAGAGCAGTATGCGCCGGACCGGGGCTCCCGGATCCCCCAACTGCCAGCCGGGGTTGTCCCATGGTTCCGCCAGCTCCAGGGGAGCCATCTCCTCAATGATGGCGGCAATGTTTGCACCGGTCACTGACACTTCATTAACACCTCCTTCAACCGGACCAGCTTGGCCGAAAGTTCAAGGGACTTGTCCTTAGCCCGGGGACTGCGGCTGCGGGCCAGGGCCTTTAGAACACGCTGGTACTCCGCCATTAATTTGTCCAGGTAAGCGGGAAGGAGCGGGTGTTTCTTTTCCACCAGGCGCGGGCCGATCTCCAGCGTAAAAGGATCCGTTACTTTTTCCAGGCCGGGTTCGGCCACCACAATCACATACAAATGGCCGTCCTCTTCTACCAGCGTTTCATCAACCAGGCACCAACCCTCTTCCACCAACCATAACCGCAGATCCCCCGCATCCACCATGGGCTGCAGGATCAGCCGCCTGACGGCGGCCAGCACCTCCGGGGCAGCGGCCAGAATCTGCCGGATGGTATTTCCCCCCAGGCCGGCCAGCACAATCACTTGCGCTTCCCCGGGTAAAAGGGGGCGCAGGCCGTCACCCTGGCGCACATCAATTTTACCGTCCAGGCCCTGCAGGTGAACCGCTGTACGGGCGCTACGGTAAGGCCCGGCATTTAACTCGGTAGCCACCGCTTTGGGACAGATACCCTTCGCCACCAGATAGATGGGCAACAGGGCGTGATCGGTCCCGATATCCGCCACCACTGCCCCGGGCGGTACATAGGCGGCAATGGCTTCCAGACGCCTGGTCAGACACAATAAAAACTACCTCCAATTTTTTTGTTGTGCCGCGTTATTTATTGTAACATTTGCCAGCGACCAATCGCAAAGTTCACCGCGGCGGCCGCCCTGTTTTTGGCTGGCTTGTTCAAAATGAACCTCCCTCGGGAAAAGCCCGGGGGCTTCGTCCCGAAGGTTTCTTATGTCGTCGGAAAGCCGCCCGCAAAACCGCAGGTCTTACGCTTTCCTCGTGAGCTACATGGCCGCGTCACCGCAACCAGGCCCGGTCTATAGGCGTCTACTACTTCGCCATGCGGTTACGTAGATACGCGCTTACTTCAAAGCACCAATCTCTTTCGGGAATCAGTTTTACGCAGCGGCCCATTGACCCGCTGCAACCCTATACCGATTGTCAAAGAGCACAGGTATATTATACCATGAGAATGTATGTTTGGGAAGTATTTGTCGCCCTAACGGGCGACGCCCCTTTCATCCTACCCCACAAGGAGGTAGGTTTTCAGGGGCGGATTTTTATAAAAGAACAGCGCCAGGCCGGACGTTTGGAAACGCTCGGCTTTTTCATTAAATTAAAGGGCGCTAATAGGTCACCAAAAATAAAACCGGCTCCCCCATCGGGTGCCGGTACCCCTTGATTCCACTGGTGGGCGATGACGGATTTGAACCGCCGACCCCATGCTTGTAAGGCATGTGCTCTCCCAGCTGAGCTAATCGCCCGTATGGTGACCCCAGCGGGATTCGAACCCGCGTTACCGCCGTGAAAGGGCGGTGTCTTAGACCACTTGACCATGGGGCCGTAATGTGTCGTCAGTCGTCGGAAGTCAGAAGTCAGAAGTCAGAAATTAATTGCCTACCATACCTACCACGGCAATAAAAAATGGCATGAAAATCAAAGATAATTTCTCCGACCCCCAACTTCCGACCTCCGACTTCCATATTGGTGGGCCCACCAGGACTCGAACCTGGAACCAGCCGGTTATGAGCCGGATGCTCTACCAATTGAGCTATAGGCCCACAAATTAAGATATGAGATGTGAGACTGGAGAACGGTGCATAAATCATTATACATAAAAACACAGCCCCGGTCAATGGCTTTGTGGAGAAAAATTATACCGGGGCTGGTGGTTTAATCTAAGTAATCTTTGAGTTTCTTGCTCCGGCTGGGATGCCGCAGCTTGCGCAGGGTTTTCGCCTCAATTTGCCGGATCCGTTCCCGGGTCACCCCAAACTTCTGCCCCACTTCCTCTAAAGTACGGGCGCGGCCGTCGTCCAGCCCAAAACGCAGGCGCAGCACTTTTTGTTCCCGGTCGGTGAGGGTTTTGAGAACCTCTTCCAGTTGCTCCCGCAGAAGGGTATAAGAGGCCTCTTCCGCCGGCGCCCGGGCATCCTGGTCCTCGATGAAATCCCCCAGGTGAGAATCTTCTTCCTCCCCGATGGGCGTTTCCAGGGAAACAGGCTCCTGGGCTATTTTCATGATCTCCCGCACCTTTTCCTCGGAAATGCCCATCTCCTTGGCAATTTCCTCCGGGGTTGGTTCCCGGCCCAGTTCCTGCAAAAGCTGGCGGGAAACCCGGATCAGCTTGTTGATGGTTTCCACCATGTGCACCGGGATCCGGATGGTCCTGGCCTGATCGGCAATAGCCCTGGTGATGGCCTGACGGATCCACCACGTGGCATAAGTGCTGAACTTATATCCCTTGCGATAGTCAAATTTTTCTACCGCCTTGATCAGTCCCAGGTTGCCTTCCTGGATCAGATCCAGAAAGAGCATACCCCGGCCTACGTAACGCTTGGCTATGCTGACCACTAAACGCAGGTTGGCTTCCGCCAAACGCCGTTTTGCTTCCTCATCTCCCTGTTCCATGCGCTTGGCCAATTCTATTTCTTCTTCCGGGGTCAACAGGGGAATGCGCCCGATCTCCTTCAAATACATCCTTACGGGATCGTCTATGGCGACCCCTTCGGGAATGGAAAGGTCCACATCCTCTTCTGCTGTCGGCTCCATAACGGCGTCATCTATAGGTTCCAGGTCCGGAATTTCCGGCACGACTTCGATACCCATGCCGGCTAATTTTTCATAAATGTCGTCAATTTGTTCCGGCGTTAAATCTACCCCCTGCAGGGTATCCATGATCTCACTGTAAGTGAGGACACCCCGTTTTTTACCCTTTTCGATCAATTCCCTGACACATTCAAGTTTGCTCAATTCGTCCCCCAATTTGCTCATTCCCCCTTTCCAACAAGGGCTTACCGGGTCTGTATTAGACTTTGCAGGTCACTTAAAATCCGGGCTATACGCCCTTGATCACCAAACCTTTCGGCCTCAGCCAGTTCCTGTACCAGTCTTTCTCTTTTTTCCTGTATATTATTTCTTTGAATGGTACAGACAAGATCGGGAATTATTTTAACCGGGTCATCCCCGGGTATTTTTTCCATGAGCAATTGGCTTAGTAAATTTTGTCCTTCTTCGTCCAGTTCATGCATCCACGCAGCCGGATCAACCCGCGGGGCTTCCCCCTCACGGCAGATAAACTGGTAAATCTGGCGTAAACCAGGGTCCCGGGGGAAGGATTCGCCCAGTTGCCGGCGAACCTCCTGCACATATCCTGGATAATGCAACAAAAGCTGGATAAGGAGCAATTCCGCCTTATTTCGGGCGCTTGCTATTATATTATGCTTATTTTTAGCAATTTTATCCGGATTTGACCATTTTTTTCCCGAGTTTTTACCAAATCGTTGCAAAGCATCTCTTACCGCTTCCCAGCTTAAGCTTAAACGGGCAGCCACCCGCTTAATACCCTCTTCCCGTTCCACTTCCCCAGGCATGGCAGCCAGGTTTGGTAGAACCTGGGCCAACAGGGAAGCGGTATCACCACCTTTTTCCGCCGCCCGGCTTAGCTTGTAGTCCAGCAGGGAGGTCGCCGTCTCCACCAGTTGCTGCCACTTCTCCCTTCCATGCTGCCTGATATATTCATCCGGGTCTTTACCCTCGGGAATGGTGACCACCCGCACGCGAAATCCAAGCTGTTGCAGAAGATCCAGCCCCCGGATGGTGGCAGCAACGCCAGCCGTATCAGCGTCATAAGCAATGACCACATCTTTAGTGTAACGGGACAAAAGATGGCCCTGCTCTGCAGTGAGGCTGGTCCCCAGGGAAGCCACCGCATTGTGAATTCCGTGCTGGTGAGCGGTAATCACATCCATATAGCCTTCCATAATGATGGCATAGCCTTGTTCCCGGATGGCCGCCCGGGCCAGATGCAGACCGAAAAGCAACCGTCCCTTATTAAATACTATGGTCTCCGGGGTGTTCAAGTACTTGGGCTGGCTGTCATCCAATACCCGGCCCCCGAAACCCACCACCCGACCCTGGGCATTGCAAATGGGAAAGATCAGGCGGTTTCTAAACCGGTCGTAAGGTTTACCCCGCTCCCCCCTGATCAACAGACCCAGTTCCACTGCCCGGTGGGAAGGGCAGTTGCGGGATGCAAGAAACTGTAACAGGGTATCCCACCCGGGAGGAGCATAACCCAGTTGAAAAA
Organism: Desulfofundulus luciae; assembly: GCF_030813795.1. Lineage (NCBI taxonomy): Bacteria > Bacillati > Bacillota > Clostridia > Eubacteriales > Peptococcaceae > Desulfofundulus > Desulfofundulus luciae. Next base: position 73,135 of record NZ_JAUSUX010000012.1, read on the forward strand.
TTCCCTGGGTATGCCGGGACACTCCCCGCTTTTCCAGATAGCTGCGGGCCTCGCTTGCTTCCGGCCGGTGGGTGAGAATATGGTGGTAAAAATCCCGTACCATAGCGTTAATTTCCCAGGCCTGCTCCTCCAACCACGCCCGCGACCCCTCCCGGGGCCCACCAAAGCGCGGTACTACTATCCCGGCCCGGTCAGCCAACCTGTGTACCGCCTCTGGAAAAGTCAGGTTCTCGTGAAGCATCAAAAACTTAAAAACGTTACCGCCTGCCCCGCAGCCAAAACAGTAAAAAATCTGTTTGTCGGGGCTGACCGTAAAGGATGGATCCCTCTCCTGGTGAAAGGGACAACTACCAACATAGTTTTTACCTTTCTTCTCCAGGCGAACATACTCACTGATTAGCTGCACAATATCGGTTGCCAGGCGGACGGATTCCACCACATCGGCAGGGATCAGGCCACCCATGGGAACCACCCTTCCACATCCATCCCAGGGGCGTCACGTCCCTCTGTGAATGAGGTATTCGCTATCACTATAGATTTTCCTCCCCAGACCTTCGACAATTTTCTGTCCTCCCGCCGTCAACCCTGTCCCGGCGTGGGAAAAGCCCGGGGAATAAAGAGACGAGAAAATTGAGTAATGGCGAAATGGTCGGTCATGCCCGCAATGTAATCACAAACTACCCTTTCCACCCCTACCTCATCAACCCTCTTGAGTTGTTCCGGCGGCAGCGCTTCCGGATGCTTGGTAAAGTAAGTGTAAAGGTACTGGACCACGTTTTTTGCCTTGGATTCCTCTCTTTTCGCCTCTGAACCAATGTAAACATGGGCAAAGAGGAAAGACCGCAACTCATCTGTGGCTTGCTGGACCTCGGGGCTCATGGAGATCACCGGTTTTTCCCAGCTGTTGTTGATCAGGTCCAGCACCATAGTATTAATGCGTTCCCGGTGGGTGCGTCCCAGAACGTCCAGGCAGAATTTCGGTAGATCCTCCAGGGTAAGAATGCCACCCCGGATGGCGTCATCAATATCATGGTTAATATAGGCCACGCGGTCACAAATTTTTACCACCTGGCCTTCCAGGGTGAGCGGCCGTACCGGACCGGTGTGGTTTAAAATCCCATCCCGGACTTCCCGGGTAAGGTTTAAACCCCTTCCCCCTTCCAGTTCATCCACGATCCGCAAACTTTGCTCATTATGGCGAAACCCGGGAGGAAAAACTTCATTTAAAGCTTCTTCCCCGATATGACCAAAGGGGGTATGCCCCAGGTCATGGCCCAGGGCAATGGCCTCGGTAAGGTCTTCATTCAGACGCAGGGCTTTGGCCACCGTACGGGAAATTTGAGCCACTTCGAGGGTATGGGTAAGCCGGGTACGGTAGTGATCCCCTTCGGGAATGATAAAAACCTGGGTCTTGCCCTTTAGCCGGCGAAAACTTTTGGAGTGGATGATCCGGTCCCGGTCCCGTTGAAAAGCCGTACGCACCTGACAGGGTTCCTCGGGGTACAGGCGACCGGCACTGGACGAACTGCAACAGGCGTAGGGAGATAACTGTTGTTCCTCCAACCTTTCCGTGCGTTCCCGAATGTTCACCTTTACCCCCCCGATGAAAAACCCCCGGAGCCACGGGGCAAAAACCGGGGGCATGAAGTTTCTACCTGCCCGTCACCCGGAACCTGTCACGCAGCCCCCGGGTAGCCAGGGCTACTTCCACTACCCGCCGGGCCAGTATCCGGGCCCGCTGCAATCCCAGAGTGTCCTCTCCGGCGGGATCCTGGGCACAGGCTCCTTGATGCCCCGCATCATCCTCCAGGTAGCCGTCCCCCACAACGGTCATTCCCTGGCAAAGCATCATGTCGTGCATCGCCCGCAAGGCGGTTTCCTGCCCGCCAAAACGGGCACCGCCTACGGTTAATGCCCCGCCGACAACATTCAAGAGAGCTTTCTCCCGGCGCAAAAGACGGGTGCGGTCCCAAAAAGACTTCAGGTGGGATGATACGGTACTGAAATATACGGGACTGCCCATAATGATGCCATCGGCCTGGCGCATTAAATTAAACACGTCCTCCAAACGGGTTCCGGCAAAGCACTTCCCCGAACAGGGATCGGAGCAAACGGTACAATAGGGGACTTTTAATTCCGCCAGCACCTCGGACACCTGGCAAAAGACAAACTTTGCGCCTGCCGTTTCCACTACTTCCCTGGTGGCCAGCAACATCTGAGCGGTACTGCCCGCCCGACGAGGACTACCGTTAATAGCCAGAACCAGCATATTCATACCCTCTCTTCAAGGACTTAAACTAAACTATTACACCTTAAAAAACAAATTTCCTTCCTTGAGATTTTTAAAAAAATTATGCCTTGCCAAACGAATTTAGACCTTTAACGGCTTTTTAGACGAATTTGGGCCATCAAGGTATATATGGGGCCGCCTCGGGTAAGCTCGCTCTGCATCAAATCCACCGAAGACACTTGAACCGTTCCAAGGTGAGTGCAGGCATCGCCAAGTTCACGCACCCGGAGCATCAGTTCTTGCACCCCCCGGGGGGAACGCAACCTGGCCAGCGTTAAGTGGGGAGAAAAGGGTCGACCTGGTAAAGGAATTCCGAAAGGCACCATGGCCTCGCCCACCAGCCGGTAGATTTCCTGCAACTCGTTCCCCCCGCCGATGACACCGGTCCAGAGAACCCGGGGACGCCGGGGATCCGGGAACACGCCCAAACCACCCAACTGCACGGAAAAAGTCTTTTGGGTAAGCAAGACCTTTTGGGCCGCGGAAATCAGGGCATTGATCAGGGAAACCTCCACCTCTCCCAGAAAGTGGACGGTTAAATGCAAATTTTCCTTTTCCACCCACTTGGCATCCGCCCCGGCCCCTTGCAACTGCCTTTGGATATCCCAAAGCCGCTCTTTAATTGTATCGGGAAGGTTTATGGCCCAGAAAAGCCGCATGGTTTTACCCATTCCCCCGCTCCTCTTCCTCGCCCTTATACTCGCCCAAAATACGCATAAAAGCTTCGACTACCTGGGGGTCAAATTGGCCCCCGGCATGGCGTTTCAATTCGTCGATGGCCACCGGCACCGGCAATGCCTTGCGATAGCTGCGATCCGAGGTCATGGCATCAAAGGCATCGGCCACGGCCAGAATGCGGCTGAGCAGGGGAATTTCTTCACCCCGCAACCCCCGCGGGTAACCCCGGCCATCATAACGTTCATGGTGGGCCAGCACTACCGGAACCACATCCTCCAACCAGCTGATATGGGACAAAATAGTGGCTCCCTTTTCCGGATGGGAGGTGATCTGCTTAAATTCATCCGTTGTTAGGGCCCCCGGCTTGTTGAGAATATTTTCCGGCACGCCGATTTTACCTACGTCATGCACGATACCGCATATGTAAGCCAGATCAACCTCTTTTTCGTCAAGCCCAAGGGCCTCCGCAATCAGACGGGCATATTCAGCCACCTTTTCACTGTGTCCCATGGTGTATTGATCCCGGGCCCCAATGGCTTCGGCAAAAGCATAGATGGTTTCAAACTGCTCGGAGACTGTGGTCAGGCGATTCATTACCGTTTCCTTTAACAGCCTCCGGTCCCGGAGGAAATTGTGGTAGATGGCACAGGCCCCCACCACCCCTCCATCCCGGTTCCGCAGGATAGAAGTATCAACCAGGAAAACTTTCGGTACAATATATAACACGGTTTTTATTTCTTCCAGACGTAAAGAAAACTCGCGGCCCGTTTCCAGCGTTTCAATTAAAGCGCTGGAATATCTGCCCCTGTGGTCAAATTTTTTCCCCTGGTAAAGGCTTTCAGTCAAGGGGCGGGAAATAACCTCTTCTTTTTTAACCCCCAGTTCCCTTTCGGAAGCGCTGTTGAGATAAATCAGGATTCCCCCGGTATCAACAACCAGCACCGGACAGGGTAAAGCATCTAAAATCAGATGGTCTAGCGATGCGGTTTCACCATCCATATGAGGTCCCCTTTCCCTTAAACGATAACCGTTATAATCTTTCTCTTTTTGTCGCCTTTTTCCTGTAACCAACCCCCTAAAATTATTAACCCTCCCAAAGGGAGGGCGCAGTATCGTCAGAAATGACCTTGGGCGGCCGGTTAATTTATCGCGGAAAGACGCGCGCTCCTTCCGTGACCACCGGCCGCCCTCCTCATTACAGTTCTCAAGCGTCACTTTTAATTCGGCAAGTATTCAGTCAATTAGCTTTAGGCACTTCATTGTCCCCGCTCACTCCAGTGCTCCGCGCCTAGGTTTTACTGAACATTTACTTTAACCGTTCTTTACCCTGGCCTGGGCTGCGGCCAAGCGGGCAATGGGGACCCGGAAGGGGGAACAGCTTACATAGTTCAACCCGATGCGGTGGCAAAACTCAATGGAACTGGGCTCGCCGCCGTGCTCGCCGCAAATACCGATGACCAGATCGGGTTTGGTCTGGCGGCCCAAAGCCACGCACATTTTCATCAATTTGCCCACGCCGGCCTGGTCCAGAACGATGAAGGGGTTTTCCGGCAGGATCTTCTTCTCCACATACTCGTGGAGGAATTTACCCTCGGCATCATCCCGGGAAAAACCAAAGGTGGTTTGGGTCAGGTCATTGGTACCAAAGGAGAAGAAATCGGCTTCCCGGGCAATTTCATCAGCCAGCAGGGCCGCGCGGGGTATTTCTATCATTGTCCCCACGCTATACTCAAATTCCACACCCGTTTCCTTCATTACCTGTTCAGCCACTTCGTCAACCAGACGGCGCAGCAAAGCCAGCTCCCTGACCTCACCCACCAGGGGAATTTCCACTTCCGGGAACACCTTTACGCCCTCTTTTACCAGCTGGGCCGTAGCCTGGAAAATGGCCCTGGCTTGCATGGCATAAACTTCCGGGAAGGTTATACCCAGACGGCAGCCCCTGTGACCCAGCATGGGGTTGAATTCCGCCAGCACCCTTACCTTTTTCAGCAGTTCCTCTTTCTTCCGCAGTTCTTCTTCATCGCCACCGGTGAGGCGCAGGCGGGTAATTTCCACGGCCAGTTCTTCCGCATTGGGCAAAAATTCATGCAAGGGGGGATCCAGCAGGCGGATGGTAACCGGCAAACCCTCCATAGCCTTCAAGATGCCATAGAAATCCCCCTGCTGCATGGGCAAAAGCTTATTCAGGGCGGCCTGGCGCTCCTGGGTGGTGGTGGCCAGGATCATCTCCTGCACTATGGGCAGACGGTCCGGGGCCATAAACATGTGTTCCGTGCGGGTCAGACCGATACCCTCGGCTCCAAAGGCCCGGGCTTTAGCCGCATCTTCCGGAGTGTCGGCATTGGCCCTTACGCCCAGGGTGCGGATCTCGTCGGCCCACTGCAGCAGCTCAAGGAACTCGGGGGAAAGCTCGGGATCGATCAGCGGCACCTCCCCCAGCATGACCTGGCCGGTCGACCCGTCAATGGAAATGACATCTCCCTTTTTGACCACCAGGTCATTGACGCGAAACTCGCCGGCCTCGTAATCAATGCGGATGGCCTCACAGCCGCACACGCAGGGCTTGCCCATCCCGCGGGCCACCACTGCCGCATGGCTGGTCATTCCTCCCCGGGAGGTGAGCACCCCCTGGGCGGCAACGATGCCGTGGATGTCATCGGGAGTAGTTTCCGTACGGACCAGGATGATTTTTTCACCCTGATTGCCCAGCATTTCAGCCTCGTCGGCGTCAAATACAACCTTCCCGCTGGCGGCACCAGGGGAGGCAGGCAGGCCTTTGGCAATAGCCTTTACGCTGGCCCGGGGATCGATACGGCGGTGCAGCAGTTGATCCAGCTGGGCGGGCTCAACGCGCATGACGGCCTCTTCTTTGCTGATCAACCCCTCATGGACCATATCCACGGCAATTTTTACGGCCGCCTGGGCGGTGCGCTTACCGGTGCGGGTCTGCAAAATATAAAGTTTGCCCCGTTCAATGGTAAACTCAATGTCCTGCATGTTCCGGTAATGCTTTTCCAGGCGCTCGCAAATGGAGGCAAACTGCTGGTATACATCGGGCATTTCCTCTTTTAAGTCGGAAATGGTCCGCGGTGTCCGGATACCCGCCACCACGTCTTCGCCCTGGGCATTAATCAAGTATTCCCCGTAAAGCTCCCGGGCTCCGGTGGCCGGGTCCCGGGTAAAGGCCACCCCGGTACCGCAATCATCCCCCAGGTTACCAAAGACCATCACCTGGATGTTAACGGCGGTACCCAGGTCATCGGGAATTTTGTTGATCTTGCGGTAAACGATAGCCCGGTCGTTGTTCCAGGAGTTAAATACGGCATAGATGGCCATGAAAAGCTGCTCCATGGGGTCCTGGGGGAAAGATCGCCCGGTCTCCCGTTCGATTAAGGCTCTGTACTCAGCGACCACCTGTTCCAGGTCCCCGGCCGGCAATTCCTGGTCCAGGGTTACCCGCCGGCGCTCCTTATACCTTTCCAGGATCCGTTCGAATTTGGCATGTTCAATGCCCAGGACCACATCGCCAAACATATTCAAGAAACGGCGGTAGCAGTCAAAGGCAAAGCGGCGGTTGGCTGCCCGGCTCAGGCCTTCCACCGTTTCATCGTTTAGCCCCAGGTTGAGCACTGTATCCATCATCCCGGGCATGGATACGGGAGCCCCGGAGCGTACGCTCACCAGCAAGGGATTGGCGGGATCGCCAAACCGCTTGCCCGTTTTTTCCTCCAGGACACGCATCTTTTCCCGCACCTGTTCCTCCAAACCGGGAGGAAACCGCCGATCATTAACGTAAAACTCCTTGCAGGCTTCCGTGGTAATAATCAAACCGGGCGGGACAGGCAGGCCGATGTTGGTCATCTCCGCCAGATTTGCCCCTTTACCGCCGAGCAGATTCTTCATGTCTGCGCGGCCCTCTTCAAACAGGTAGACATACTTTTTACTTGACATGCCTTTCCCCCTATAATAAATTTCCAGCACGCGGCTGGCCGTTTCCTCTACCGCCTTGTTGGTAACGTCAATGACCGAACATTTTACCCGGCGCATGACTTCTTCCGCGTACTCCAGCTCCTGCAGTATGCGTTCCATGCTGGCGTAATTGGCCTTGGAAGCCAGCCCCAGGGCCTTCAAGCGTTCCCGCCGGATTTCATTCAACTGCTGGGGCTGGATGGTTAAACCGATTACCCGGTGGGACGGCAATTTGAAAATTTCTTCCGGTGGCGCCACCTCGGGCACCAGGGGAACATTGGCTGCCTTGATGGCCTTGTGGGCCAGGTACATGCACAAGGGAGTTTTAGAAGTCCGGCTGACGCCGATCACCACCACGTCCGCCCGCAAAATTCCCCGGGGGTCTTTGCCGTCATCGTACTTTACGGCAAACTCCACTGCTTCCACCTTGCGGAAATAATCCTCGTCGATACGGCGGACCAGACCGGGTTCCAATTTCGGTCTTTGACCCCCTACCCGGGTCAAGGCATCCAGCATGGGAGTCAGGATGTCTACGGTAGGTATATTGTACTTGCGCGCTTCCCTTTCCAAAGCTTCCCGTAACTCCGGAACAACCAGGGTATAGGCAATGACACTGGGCCTGGTACTTGCTTCCTGTACAATTTCGACAATTTCTTCCATATCATGTACAAAGGGTACCCGGTGGATATCCCCCACACCGGAGTTGAACTGGCTGGCCGCCGCCCGGGCCACCAGCTCCCCCGTTTCACCAATGGAATCGGAGATGATGTAAATCACCGGGTGTGTATTACTGGTCGTGGTAATGGTTACCTCCCCCTTAGTTTCCTTCTCCCAGCTCAACAAAGAGGCGAGTAATGTTAGTCTTGCTCAGGCGACCAATGACTTCCAGGTCCTTGTTTTTGTCGCCACCCTCAACCGGGCGTACCACGGGCAGGGCATCCACTTCGTGGGTAATTAATTTCTTGGCTGCCAACCAGACCGAATCATCAGGGCCCACGGTAATGACGTTGGGCATGCGGGTCATCACCACACCCACGGGCAATTTATGGATGTCCTGTCCCCCCAGGGTGATCTTCAATAGATCCTTCCGCGAGATAACCCCCTCCAAAATCCCTCCCTCCCGGACCACGATCAGTGTCCCTACGTCCTCAATGAACATGGTGACCACCGCATCGTACACCGAACAATGCTCAGACACCACCACAGGCACGGACTTTACTTCTCCCACCTTGATGCGGTGGAGCTTTTCGGCAATCACCTTGTTCGGGGTCTTGCCGCTGTAATAGTAGCCCACCCGGGGCCGGGCCTCTAAAAGCCCGGCCATGGTCAAAATAGCCATATCGGGACGTAAAGTGGCCCGGGTGAGAGAGAGGCGCTCGGCAATCTGCTCACCGGTAATGGGACCTTCCTTTTTGACAATCTCCAGAATGGCTTCCTGTCGCTTGGAAAGTTCCAATTTCATCGCCCCTTAAAAGAGCAATTATGTTATACTAATCCACCTTGCCACAGCAATTATATATATTATATACTCCTTTTACATTTCCCTTCTGCACAGAAACCAAAAATTCATGTATACAATTTGTCCCCCGGTGCGGCAACCAGTTTACTCAGATCGGCCACACCCAGGGCCAGGGCGGCCACTCCCTTGAGCAGGCTGAGACGATTGTTCCGGATTCTTTCATCATCCACCATTACCATGATGGCATCAAAAAATTGATCTACCCCCGGCCGCAAAGAAGCCATGGCCGCCAGCGCCCCCCGGTAATCCCGGGCGACCAGGTTGCGGGCAACCTCTTCCTGCACCTCTTTTAATTTCTGGTATAAGGCTGCTTCTGCCGGGTGCACGAGGGCAGCCGGGTCCACGGTAGTGGAACCGTGCTTGCGGGATAAGTTATGGGCGCGGGTAAAAGCTGTGAGCACTGCTTCAAAATGGGGTTCGTCCCGGAAGATCTCCACAGCCTGGGCGCGCTGCCAGGCACCGGCGAGATCATCAAAACCGGCCGCCAGCACTGCCTCCACCGTGTCGTAGGATAATCCCCGGTCGGCAAAAATTCCTTTCAAGCGCTGGGCAAAGAAGTCCATGAGGTGAGATATAACCTGTTCTCTTCCCAGCTTCAGTTCCACCCGCCCCCGGTACTGTTCATAAGCCTGCTCAATCAACCCGCGCAAGGAAAGTATTAGTTCTCCCTCCAGGCAGATATGGCATACCCCCAGGGCCTGCCGGCGCAGGCCGTAGGGATCCTGGGAACCGGTGGGCTCGATACCGATGGCAAAACAACCTACCAGGGTGTCCATCTTATCGGCCAAACTCAATATCCGTCCCGGGGTACTAACCGGCAGCTCATCGCCGGAGAAACGGGGCAGGTAATGCTCGTAAATGGCCCGGGCCACTGCCGGGTCCTCTCCGGAAGCCAGGGCGTATTCCCGCCCCATAACACCCTGCAATTCGGGAAATTCGTAAACCATGCTGGTCACCAGATCGGCCTTGGCCAGGTATGCCGCCCGCAGCACCTGTGCCGTCTCTTTTTCACCGGCCGCCAAAACACGGGCCAGGTAGCGGGACAGGCCGATAAGACGTTCCACTTTGTCGTAGACCGTACCCAAACTCTCCTGCCAGACGACCTTTTTTAAGGCCTCGACCCGGTCCGCCAGGGGTGTGGCCAGATCTTCCTTCCAGAAAAAGGCGGCATCGGCCAGGCGGGCCCGCAGCACCTTTTCATTCCCAGCCCGGACGGTATCCAGGTGCTCCTCACTGCCGTTGCTGATAGCAATAAAACGGGGCAGCAGTTTGCCCCCGGAATCCATCACGGGGAAATAACGCTGGTGTTCCCGCATGGACGTTACCAGCACCTCGGCGGGCAACTGCAAAAAGCTCTCGTCAAAGCTGCCGCAAAGGGCTACCGGATATTCCACCAGATTGGTTACTTCCGTCAGCAGTTCTTCGTCGGGCTCCACCTGCCCGCCGACCCGGGCTGCCAGCTCCTGTACCTGGTTCCAGATCATCTGCCGGCGGCGGTCGGTATCCACCACCACCCGGCCCCGCTCCATAACCTCAAAATATTTGCCGGCACGGGGGATTTCCAGAGGACCCTGGCTTAAAAACCGGTGCCCGTGGGTAATCCGCCCGGACCGGAGCCCGGCATAGGAAAAATCAATCACCTGATCACCGTAAATGGCCACCAGCCAGCGAATGGGACGGGCAAAACGCACCTCTAGGGCTCCCCAGCGCATGGGTTTGGGGAAGTGCAACCCGGCAATTAAAGAGGGGCAGAGCCCGGCCAGCACTTCCGTTGTGGGCCGGCCCTCCTGACGCTTCACTGCAAATACATATTCCACGGGGCCCAGGTTTTTCACCACCAGCTGGGAAACATCCACCCCCTGGCTTTTGGCAAAGCCCAGGGCCGCCCGGGTTGGCTCCCCGGCCGGATTGAAGGCCACTTTAACCGCCGGCCCTTTTACCTCCTGGATCAGGGATTCCTGCACACCGGCCAGGTTGTAGACGTAGAGGACCAGGCGCCGGGGGGTGCCATAGGTCTTAATTTCACCAAAGGGCAGCCGGTTTTCCCGCAACAAATTCGCTGCCAGTTCCTTCAATTGTTCCAGGGCCGGGTTTAAAAACCGGGCCGGTATTTCTTCCATACCAATTTCCAGTAAGAAATCCTGGGTATGCATGGTTGTCCTCCCTCGATTATTAGTTATTAGTGTTTTTAACGGTTATTTCTTTAAAAGGGGGTAACCCATTTCTTCCCGCTGGACCACATAGGCCTCGGCACAGGCCCGGGCCAGGCTGCGTACCCGGTGAATGAAGGCTGTGCGTTCGGTAACGCTGATGGCGCCCCGGGCATCCAGGAGGTTAAAGGTATGGGAGCATTTGAGCACATAATCGTAGGCCGGCAGGACCAGGCCCTTTTCCACTATGCGCCTGGCCTCCCTTTCGTACATATCAAATAGCTTAAAAAGCATCCCTGTATCTGCCTCTTCAAAATTGTAACGGGAGTGTTCCACCTCGCCCCGGTGGTGTACGTCCCCGTAAGTCAGGCCGTTAACCCATTCGATGTCAAAAACATTGTCCTTGCCCTGGATGAACATGGCCAGCCGTTCCAAACCGTAGGTAATCTCCGTCGAAACGGGGCGGCAGTCCAGGCCCCCGCATTGCTGGAAATAGGTGAACTGGGTGATCTCCATCCCGTCCAGCCATACCTCCCAACCCAGGCCCCAGGCACCCAGGGTGGGTGATTCCCAGTTGTCTTCCACAAAGCGGATATCGTGCTCCTGGGGGTTGATCCCTATGGCCGCCAGGCTGTCCAGGTATACCTCCACCACATCATCGGGGGAGGGCTTCAGGATCACCTGGTACTGGTAGTAATGCTGCAGCCGGTTGGGATTTTCCCCGTAGCGGCCGTCAGTGGGCCGGCGGGAAGGCTCCACATAGGCCACCCGCCAGGGTTCGGGCCCCAAAACCCGTAAGAAAGTGGCCGGGTTCATGGTGCCGGCGCCCTTTTCCACATCGTAGGGCTGCTGGATGATGCAGTTTTGATCGGCCCAGAAACGGTTTAAAGCCAGGATCAGGTCTTGAAAGTTCATGTATACATTCCTCCCTGAATTACTATAAAAATTTAAACCTCCCGCCCGGGCAAACTAGGCCAGGGACGGGAGGTACTTCCCGCGGTTCCACCCTGTTTGGCCGCCACAAAAGCGGCCCCCTCATTTGGTGCAGGCTTTACTCACCGCCACTTGACACGGCGGCTTTCCTCCTGCCGCTCGGGAACCCCATTCACCCGGGTTCGTTTTACCGGGCTTCCACCTCTTCCCGGCTCTCTGTAAAAACTCCCCCGGCTACTCTTTCCCTCATCGCCGGATATTCTATTGAACAATGTTAATTTATCAAATTGGCGGGATAAAGTCAACGGGGACGCTGTTTCCCGGCGCCCCATTCCCCGCGGCCGGTTCCTCTTCCACCGGGAAGGCCGGAATCTCTCCGCGCCTCCCCTTACGTAGGGCCCGCCGGTTCCACATATTGTTCACCCTGATCTTGATTTTGCTGATCACCCCGGACGGGCCGTTCAATTTCCAGGGTATAATTCTTGGCCATGGCCGTAATCGCCCCCAGGGCTCCCAAAACAGCCAACTGGCTGCTGGCCAGGGTTCCCACCAGACCCAAGGCCCCCAGGGAAGCCGGTAGTTCCATTACCGTCCTTTCCCCCTGTTTTACCTTAATTTTAGTTTCCTGGCTCCGGTGAAAAAAATCCTTCAAGTGCTCCAAAAATTCCTGTCCCCGGTCCTGGAGCTTTTCCGTAATGTGCTTCCTCTCTTCTTCCAGGCGAATGAGAGCCTGCACCACGTCACCCCCGGCTGCATCCAGGGCCTCCTTGGCCTCCTTGTAACCTACCCCCAGGCGGGACCTGATTAGATCAATTTTTTCCAGCTCGCTGTTCATGTACAGCCCATCCTCCCTGAACTTTATTTAACCATATTTAACCCGGGAGTCCGGCCATTTATACATGTTCCAACAGTTCCAGAAATCTCGTGGATTTCATGCGCCGGTCCAGATGGTACTCCATGTGGCGGCGAAGCACTTCCTTCAACTCCCTGCGGGCCGCCTTCCCCACCTGAAGCTGGTTGAGCTTGCCCGGATCCCAGCGTAAAAGAAGTTTTAGCAATTCCACTGTCCCCCGGCGACAGAGCAGGCCGCCTTCGTTCCTCCCGGCACAGGCGGCGCAGAGCACACCTCCAGCCCCGGCATGAAAAATTACCTCGTTGCCTTTGATGGGACCCCGGCATAAGACACAACTCTCCAGGCAGGGACGGTAACCCAGAATGGCCAGCAGTTTTATTTCAAGGGCCCGGACCAGCAACTCCCCGTCTCCGCTGCCCAGGGCACGCAGTGTGCCCAGCAACAGCCCAAAAACAGCCTCGCTGGGCTCTTCTTCGGCGGTCACGCCGTCCACCAACTCGGCCAGATAAACGGCATAGCCCAGCTTATCCAGCCGGCAACGCAGTTCCGGAAACATCTCCAAAAGCTCGCACTGGCTCACCGCATCCAAACCGTTGCCCCGGCGAAGAAGAAACTGGGAATGGGAAAAGGGTTGCACCGCCCCCCGCTTGCGGCTGGTAGGCTTACACGCCCCGTAAGCCATTACCCGGATTTTTCCCTTTTCCCGGGAGAACAACGTTAATAACAGGTCGGCCTCCTGGATGTTTACTGATTTCAGGACCACTGCCCTGACCTTATATAATTTCACCTGGGCCCACACCCCCGAATGTCTGGAAAGACAAAATTCGTGTGTACAATCCAAACAATATAATGAAAATCTTCCCGTGGTTTACCATATATTTTACTGTATCACCCGCAGCCCGGCCAGGGTGCCCCAGCCGCCCCGGGAGGTGGAAAATATCAGGTTTATTATCCTGCCCGTACAAAGGATAAAAATTGTGCTTGTCGCCGTCATGGTTGTGGCCAGTTTTTGGCTGGGATTGCGTGCCATCGCCTATGCCCGTCACCAGGCATCCATCAGCGCCCTTTCCTGGGCTTTAGCCGGCCGGGTGATCGTAGTGGATCCGGGACACGGGGGTGTGGACCCCGGAGTGGTGGGAAAAAACGACGTTCTGGAAAAGGACCTGGTCCTGGCCGTAGGGCAAAAGCTGGCCCTCTACCTGCGCCAGGGTGGAGCCGGGGTAATCATGACCCGGGAAGGGGACCATGACCTGGCCGACCCGGAAATTACCGGCCTGTATAAACGGAAGCGTCAGGATCTGGCCCGCCGGGTGGCCCTGGCCAACAATTTGCCAGCCGATGCCATGGTGAGCATCCACATCAACAGTTTTGGCAATCCGTCCCAGTATGGGGCACAAACCTTTACCAAACCCGCCTCGCCGGAGAGCCGGGCTTTGGCCAGAGCCATCCAGGATGAACTCAACCGCCTGCTGAAAATCAACCACCGGGTACCCTTACACGGGGATTATTACATCCTCCGCCATTCCCGGGTGCCCACGGTAATCGTGGAAATTGGTTTTATCACCAACCCCCGGGAATACCATCTTTTGCAGGATCCCCTTTATCAGAGTAAGGTGGCCTGGTGCCTTTATGCCGGCATTGCCAGATATTTCGCCGAAGAGGGAAAAGTTCCCCCGGTTCAACCTAAATAAGGGAAGAATTATCATTCGCCGAAGGGGGTAAGGGCATGACAGCCAGCCGCATTACCAACATTTGGAATAAAGTCCACCACAACCCCAGCCGCCCCGTCTCCCGGGTGGTAGTTGAATCCACCAGCCCTTTTCAGTTCGATGCAAAAGAAAGTCCCTCAGGTATCACTTTCATCGCCCAGGGAGCCAGGGCCAATATGTATTGCGAAACAATTGAAGTGTATGATGGGTTAATTGAATGGATCAGGGTTGAAGAGCAACCGCAGGGCGTGATCTTTGAGATCAAGACCAACCACCCTTCCCCCTGGCAAATATCAAGCGAACCGGGCATACCTTACCGTACAGTAATCAACTTTGTCCGGGACCACCTTTTTAATCTTTTTTCTTCAAAGATATTTGTTATTGACGCAGGCCACGGGGGCAATGATCCGGGTGGAAGGGGACCCGTTGATCTCCTGGAGAAGAACGTCACCATGGCCATGGTCACCGCCCTACAAGACCTGCTCAAACCCTTGAAAAGTCAAATCTACCTCACCCGCACCGGGGATTATCCCCTTTCCCAGTGGATGCGCTGCAACCTCGCCTTAAAAATGAACGCAGATGTGTTTATCAGTTTTCATACCTATCACAGTACGGACGCTTCCGTTCAAGGGACGGCAGTAAAATATAACCCCAGGGCACCGGGGTGTAATCGTCTCGCCCAATTTACCCTGGAAGAAATAGTGCGCAAAATCAAACGCCACTCGCGGGGGGTAGGACCGGACCAGCAGTTGCGCTATTTAGGTTTGATCCCCGGCCTTACGGTGGAACCGGTAGCCATTTCCAACTGGGTCGAGGAAGGTCTTTTGCGCAACCCCACCCTGTATAAAAAAATTGCCCAGGGAATCTTTAACGGCCTTTTACGGTTTTGGGGGGAGAAAAAAGGGGAAAAATAAACAACGACTCTTTTACCAACCGGTGATATGCATGCGTCGATCAATCTGCTTGCTCATCCTGTGCTGCCTGTCGCTCTGCCGGCCTGCCAGTGCTCCGGCCCTGGTCTGGGCACATCAATGCGGCAGCAATGAACAGCCCCGGTTGACGACTCCCTTTCATCAGGGACGGGATATTGCCAACCTGCAGCAATGCCTGTCTTACCTGGGTTACTTTAGGGGCCCGGTTAACGGCCTGTACGATGAATCCACCATCGAGGCCGTAGGACGTTTCCAGAAGGATCATGGTCTTCGACCCACCGGTGTGGCGGACGTGTCCACCTGGCAGACCATTAGCCAGGCCATGTTGTCAAAGCCGGAACAGGGGGTAACCCCCTCCCCAGGGCATGATCTTTTTATCCTGGTTGATACCCGTTCCCTGACCATGACCGTTTTTTCCCGGGGACAACCCATCAGACAATACCCGGTAGCCCTGGGCAAACCGGGCTCGGAAACCCCTTTAGGCCTCTGGAAAGTTATCGACAAATCGGACGAATACGTCCCCGGCATGGGACCCCGCTGGATGGGATTGAACATCCCCAAGGGCACCTATGGCATCCACGGCACGGACAGCCCCTGGTCCATCGGGACTTTTGCCAGTGCCGGTTGTGTGCGTATGCATAATGCTCATGTGATGGAACTCTATGATTGGGTTTCCGAGGGTACGCCGGTACTGGTTCTGGGGAATCCTTTTTTGCCGCAGTATCCCGTACTCTACCAGGGAAGCTGCGGCACGGCAGTGCAGGAAGTCCAGCGCACCCTGAAGCGGCTGGGTTATTATAACCAGAAGCCCGACGGCATCTTTGGCCTTCAGACGGCTGAAGCCGTAGTTTTCTTTCGTAAAAAACACGGCCTGGGAGAAAAACCCGTGGTGGATGAGGAACTCTGGCGTTTGCTGGGATTTTAAAGGAGGCAGGTGAAGAATAATCGACCGGGTGCTTCTGATTGCCGTTCTTACGGCAATTATTCATTTAACTGATACATTAGTTTACGCCGTGCGCCTTTCAGGGGTGACCACGCGCCGGCTGGCTACTGCTTTTTCCTTGTTTCAAATCATTTCTTTACTGGCCAGCACGGCCAACCTTATTCAGGCCCCCCTGTTATCTTCCGTGGTGGAAAAAACCATCAATACCGGCCTCAAAATTGCTTCCGGTTCTTTGCTCGAGTCACCTTTGTATCACTACCAGCTCACCCAGTTAAGCATGGATATACGCCTGGTTATTTTTTCCGCCACCGTCGGTACAGTGGTGGGAGTGCTTCTTACTCCGGCATTTAATTATGTTTTTACCCGGGTGATTTTTCTCTTTGAAGAAGCCGGTTCTATTCCCCGCCTGATTGTAATCCTGCTCTCGCCGCACCTTTTGGCCAGGACCCTGCGCAAAAGGCCCTGGTACCTCGGTGCCTTAAAAGCATCCTTACCAGGGCGCCCGAAAAACATCCCTTTGGCTTTTTTAATCGCCAATACCATGGTCATCGGCATCTGGACCACGGGAGTGTTATCGGCCCTGTATGCCGGTGCGCTATTACCCGAATACCGTTCAACGGCCAGCCTTCTTTCAGGCGTAGTGAACGGCGTGGCCACCATTCTTTCGGCCATGATTGTGGACCCCACCGCCGCCATGATTACCGACCAGGCCCTGCGGGGAACCAGGGATCAGAGGGATGTACGGCAAATGGTTTATTACCTGTGTTTAACCAGGGTGCTGGGGACTATTCTGGCCCAGGTCATTTTTCTGCCAGCCGCCTACCTGATCAAGGATGTAGCCCTGATCATTGCTGTTCCGGAACGTTAAAAAATGGGAGAGAGAGGGACAGGCACATAATTTACCCTCAGGTATAACCTGATATTAGCTCCTTAACCTGCCCGGGCAAATACCAGGAGCACGGCGAAAGGTGATGATGTGTATGCCCTGCTATACCATCCCCATTCGAACCCATGTAATTACCGAGCAGGATAACATCATCGAGCTGGCCAAACGTTACACCGAAGGGGTGGTGGAGCCGGGGGATGTCATTGCCATTGCCGAGAGTGTGGTAGCCATTACCCAAAAAAGAGCCATCTTACCCGAGGAAGTTCACCCCGGCTTGTTGGCCCGCTTTCTATGCCGCTTCCCCGGCAAACACGGCAGCCTGGCTACCCCACCGGCCATGGAACTGGCCATCAGGGAAGCAGGTACCATTAGAATTCTCTTAGGCTGCGTGGCCGCAGCCCTGGGACGGCTCATAGGCAAGCGCGGCTTTTTTTACCTGGTGGCCGGCCGGGAACTGGCTTTTATCGATGATATTGCCGGCACCATGTGGCCCTATGAAAGGCATATCATTCTCGGTCCCCATAAACCGGGCAAAATTGTGGCGGCCATTAAGGAAGCCACCGGTGCCGAGGTGGTTATTGCCGACGTCAACGATATTAAATGCGTGGATATACTGGCTGCAACCAGCCCTGCCAGCGTCAAAATAGCTAAAGAAGCGCTGGTAGACAACCCCTTTGGCAATGACGACCAGCAAACACCTATTGTGGTTATTAAGGTTAAAAAGGAGGCGCAAGACAGAGCAGCCTGACCGATGATAGGAGGGAACACCTTGCTACCGACACCAACCAGATTTACCCTGGTGGCAGGAGCCGGCGAAGGACAGACGCCGTTAAACGCCTTCGACCGGGCACTGCTGGAAGCCCGGGCAGGAAACGTAAACCTGATCCGGGTAAGTAGCATCCTGCCGCCCGGTGCCGAATATGTGGAGGAATTATCCCTGCCCCCGGGGGCACTGGTACCAGTAGCCTACGGTGCAACCACCTCCACCACCCCCGGAGACAGAATTGCCGCTGCCGTGGCCGTGGGCATCCCCGGGGAAGGTTTTGGCGTAATTATGGAGTATTCGGGCCACACCTCCCGCCAAGAAGCGGAAAGGATCATCCGGCAAATGGTGGAGGAAGCCTTTGCCATGCGTAAGCTGGAGCTGAAAAAGTACATGGTCAAGTCCGTGGAACACCAGGTAATCAGGACCGGGGCAGTTTTTGCCGGCATACTGCTGTGGTACTGAACTGGCCGATTTATTTGAAAAACCGGTTTTTCGGCGAGAAAAACCGGTTTTTTGTATGTAAATACATGGAACAGCCGCTCTCCTACAATACTTTTAACGCCTTCAAAGAAAGATAATAATATAATTTCTCTTCCCCATTGCTAAAAGGGTCTTTTCCCAGAATCTCTTTGATGCGCTCAAGGCGATATTTTACCGAATTGGGGTGAATATAGAGCTTTTCTGCGGTTTTGGAGATGTTTTCATTGCAATCCAGGTATACCTCCATAGTTTTGATTAACTCCGCCTTGTTGGCGGAATCGTAATCCAATATTTTGGCCAGGCTTTCACGGCAGGATTCTTTCACTTCTTTATTGCCAAAGGATAAAAGCAAAGAATAGATACCCAGTTGCTGAAAGTCAAAAATGCCGTTGCCTCCCTTCACCCTGCGACCAATTTTTAATGCCTGTTCTGCTTCGCGATAACTCTGAGCCAGCCCGGTCAGCCTGTCACAGCACCGGCCAATTCCTATGGAAACAGTAATTTTGCCCAACAGCCTGTTCACTTCGGCAGTGATTTCCTGAGCCAGGTGTAAGAGCATTGATTTGATTGCCTCTGCCCTAATCGAAGTTTGAAACTTTCAAATTAAAACCTCCCGAAAATCAAGGGCTCCGGGGCAATAATTAAAGACGTACCACTACATTTTCCTTCATTTTACAATAATGAGGGTGTGTGGTAATCATCGGAAGTCCGAGCACTTTGTTTGCAAGTGCCGTTACCGTCGTTTTTGATTTCAGCTACCTTT